>JAYUCA010000107.1:0-6475 GCA_043740535.1 Rhodospirillales bacterium
TCGAGATCGTAAGCCCTGACCGCCTGCTGCTGTCGCAGCCCGTCGACATGGCCGTGATCCCGGCGTCCGAAGGCGAAATGGGCGTGCTGCCCGGCCACAGCCCCATGATCGTGCTGCTTCGCGGCGGCACGATCGTCCTGCACGAAGGCGGCCAACCCACCGCCCGCCTGTTCGTCAGCGGCGGCTTCGCCGAGATCACGCCGGAACGCTGCACCGTCCTGGCCGACGAGGCCATCCCGGTGGCCGACGTCTCCCGCGCCGCCGCCGAACAGCGCCTGGCCGCAGCCCGCCAGGCCCTGGCCGAAACGGTCGCCGCCGACAAGATGAACGTGCCCGCCATCGACGCAGCGATGGCCAAGGTCCAGTCCGCCGAGGCGATGGTCGCCGCCGCCGAGGCCGCCTGAACACTGTCACCGGACTGCAACACTCCGGCGTTGCCGCGGCGACACGACGCAACGGCACAGGCGCAGCGCCGGTCCGCATGGTCTATGGTGCGGATAGCAGTGGAATGAGAGTTGCCCCGCGATGAAGCACTGGTCGCTGGACGACGTGGCCTGGGACAGGTTCGAGCCCGGCGAGGTAGACCCCGGGATCGTCAGCCTGGTCAAGGCCGCCGCCATGGTGGAGCGCAACGGCACCGACTACGCCATCTACCTGGGCCGCGTCTTCGTCGACGACCCCGACTTCCGCGTCGCCAGCGACAACTGGGCGATCGAGGAAGTCCAGCACGGCGACGCCCTCGGCCGCTGGGCCATGCTCGCCGACCCGACCTGGGATTTCGAGCAAGCCTTCGCCCGATACCGCGCCGGCTACAAGCTGCCGCTGGACGCCACCGCCTCCGTCCGCGGCAGCCGCACCGGTGAGCTGATCGCCCGCTGCATGGTCGAGACCGGCACCAGCAGCTATTACACCGCCCTGGCCGAAGCCACGCGCGAACCGGTGCTGCAGCAGGTCTGCAAGCTGATCGCCGCCGACGAATACCGCCACTTCAAGCTGTTCTACGACCACATGCGCCGCTACCTCGCCCGCGAGAAGATCGGCGTGCTCACCAGGCTCCGCATCGCCGCAGGCCGCATCACCGAATCCGAGGACGACGAACTCGCCTACGCCTTCCACTGCGGCAACGAGCCGGAAGGCGTCGCATACGAGCACAAGCGCTGCATCGCCGCCTACATGGGCCGGGCGATCGCCTTCTACCGCTACCGACACATCGAGCGCGGCGTCGGCATGATGCTGAAATCGGTCGGCCTACCCCCCCGCGGCCGCCTGTCGGCAGGCGCCGCAAGGCTGTTCTGGGGCTTGCTGCAGCGGCGGCGGCGGAAGTTCGCGATGGTGCTGGCGCGGGCGGCCTAGCCTTGCGCCACGAAAGAAGGTTGACCCACCCATGACGCCCATCCCCTTCGACGCCGAAACCATCCAGCGCCTGGCCGACATCCTGAAGGACGCAGGCCTGACCGAGCTGGAGATGCGGAACGGCGACCAGCATCTGCGCCTGATGCGCGCCCCCCCCGTCGTCGTCGCCCCCGTCGTCGCCGCCCCCGCCGGCGCCGCCCCCGCCCCACCCGCCGTTGCGCCCGCAGCCCCCATCGCCGCAGCCCCGCCAGCCGCCTTGCCTGACGAGCCGCCGCCGCCGGTGGGCGCCGTCACCAGCCCCATGGTCGGCATCGCCTATCTGGCGCCCGAGGCCGGGTCGCCCGCGTATGTCACGGTGGGCCAGGCGGTGATCGCCGGGCAGACGGTGATGCTGATCGAGGCGATGAAGACCTTCAACCAGATCAAGGCCCCCCACGCCGGCACGGTCACCCAGATCCTGGTCGCCAGCGGCGCCCCGGTCGAATACGGCCAGCCGCTGATGGTGATCGCGTAGCGTGTTCCACAAGATCCTGATCGCCAACCGGGGCGAGATCGCGGTCCGCATCCAGCGCGCATGCCGGGAGCTGGGCATCCCCACGGTCGCCGTGCACTCGACCGCGGACACCAACGCGATGCACGTCCGCCTGGCCGACGAAAGCGTCTGCATCGGGCCGCCCGCGGCGCGCGACAGCTACCTGCATGTGCCGGCCCTGCTCTCGGCCGCGGCGGTCACCGGCGCGGACGCCATCCACCCCGGCTACGGCTTCCTGAGCGAGAACGCCGACTTCGCCGAGATGGTCGAGGCGCACGGCATGACGTTCATCGGGCCGTCCCCCAGCCACATCCGCACGATGGGCGACAAGATCGCAGCCAAGGCGGCGATGGCCTCCATCGGCGTGCCCCTGGTGCCGGGCTCGGACGGCCAGGTGATGGACCTGGCCCAGGCGCGCGCGGTAGCCGCCCAGGTAGGCTATCCCGTGCTGATCAAGGCGGCGGCGGGCGGCGGCGGCCGCGGCATGAAGGTGGCCCACGCCGCCGATGAGCTGGAAGACGCCTGGACCATGGCGCGCACCGAGGCGCGCACGGCATTCGGCGACGATTCGGTCTACCTGGAGAAATACCTGGATCGCCCGCGCCATATCGAGCTGCAGGTGTTGGCCGACAACCACGGCAACGTCGTGCATTTCGGCGAGCGGGACTGCAGCCTGCAGCGGCGGCACCAGAAGCTGCTGGAGGAAGCAGGCTCGCCCGTGCTGACCGCCCGCCAGCGGGACGCGTTGGGCGAGACCGTCACGGCCGGGCTCCGCAAGCTGGGCTACCGGAACGCGGGCACGCTCGAGTTCCTGTATCAGGACGGCCAGTTCGCCTTCATCGAGATGAACACCCGGCTGCAGGTGGAGCATCCGGTCACCGAGATGATCTGCGACGTCGACCTGGTGCGGGAACAGATCCGCATCGCCGCCGGCGAGCAGCTGGGCTACGGCCAGGCCGACGTGCGGTTCAGCGGCCACGCGATCGAATGCCGGATCACGGCAGAGGACCCGGACACGTTCATGCCGACGCCGGGCCGGGTCGACCTGTTCCACGCGCCCGGCGGGCTGGGCGTCCGGGTCGACAGCGCGCTGTACGCCGGCTACGTCGTGCCGCCCTACTACGACAGCATGGTCGCCAAGCTGATCGTGCATGCGCCGGACCGGCCGCAGGCGATCGCACGGATGCGCCGTGCGCTGTCGGAGTTCGCGATCCAGGGCATCAAGACGACGCTGCCGCTGCATCGCCGGATCCTCGACGCGCCGGAGTTCGAGGCCGGCGACTACACCATCCATTGGCTGGAGCGTTTCGTCGCTGCACAGGGGCACTAAGCGTTGGTGCAGGAAGGCGCTCATCCTGCTACACTCGCGCTTCCGCCTGCCGTGAGGACGAGACCATGCCCTTGCCCTGGACCGATGTCGCGCCGCACGATTGAGGTCACGCCCGAGCTGATGCTGCGGGCCTACCGGGTCGGACTGTTCCCGATGGCGGAAACGCGCCGGGGACAACGGCTGTATTGGCTCGATCCGGAGCAGCGGGGCATCCTGCCGCTGGACGGGTTCCATCTGCCGCGCCGGCTGCTGCGGACCGTGCTGTCCGGCCCATATGAGGTCACGGCGAACCGCGCCTTCGGGGCCGTGATCGCCGGCTGCGCCGCGGCGGCGCCGGGGCGTGAGGACACCTGGATCAACACCGACATCGAACGGCTGTTCCATGAGCTGCACCTGCAGGGCCACGCGCATTCGGTGGAGACCTGGCAGGACGGCGTGCTGGTCGGCGGCCTGTACGGCGTGTCGCTGGGCGGCGTGTTCTTCGGGGAAAGCATGTTCAGCTCGGCGCGCGACGCGTCCAAGGTAGCACTGGTGCACCTGGTCGCGCGGATGCGGCTGGGGGGCTACGCGCTGCTGGACACGCAGTTCGTGACGAGCCACCTGGCGCAGTTCGGCGCCATAGAGGTGCCGCGCGACGCCTACAAGGCGCTGCTCGCCGGCGCGGTACAGAGCCAGGCGGTCTGGCTGGCGGCGCCGGACGCCGAGACCCTGTCGACGGAGATTCGCCTTTTGCACAGCCCGGAGCCTGTTGGATGAAGCTGGCGATGCTTGTGGCGCTTGCAGCGCTTTGCGTGCCCGGCCCGGGGCTGGCGCAAACGCGGCCCCCCGCCGCCCCGGCCAACGAGCGGCCGCCGATGCCGCCGACGCGGGATGCCGTGCTCGGCTATCACGTGCTGCCCGGCGCCGGCGAGGCCATCGACGTGCGTGTCACCATCAGGGCCGGCGGCAAGGGCCTGCGGATGGACCTGCCGGACCAGACCTACATGATCGCACAGCCCGAAACCCGCAGCGTGGCGCTGGTGGTCCCGCTCGAGCGGACGGTCGCGGACTTGCCGTGGGAGGCCGGGCCCCAGCCGTTATTCCTGCTGGACGAGCGCATGGGCTTCACCCGCAAAAACGAGGCGACGATCGCCGGACAGCGCTGCACCCAGTGGGAGGGCGCGCTGGACAAGGCCCGCACCCTGGTGTGCGTGACCGCCGATGGCCTCGTGCTGCGGCAACAGTTCCAGGATCCGCAGGGGCGGCGCAACCTCGTCGAAGCCTTCGTCGTGCAGTTCGACCCGGCGCGGGCGTCGGACTTCGTGGTGCCAACCGGGTTCGACCGCCTGCTGGCGGGCCCGCGGCCGGCCGCCGCGCCGTGACGTTCGGCGCCATCCGGACCGCCGCTGCCCTGCTGCTGTTGACCGGGTGCGTCCAGGCATCGGCCGAACCCCGGCTGCACCCGGCGCGCGATGTCGTCGTCACCTACACCGTCGATGGCCCGGCGACTGCGCTGGCGCCGGGCGGGATACCCGGTTCGGTCCGCCTGTCCTGGGACGCGGCGTTGCAACGCGTGCGGGCCGAGGCGGAGGGGCGGAGCCAGGTGGCGCTGATCGATCTGCGGGCGCATGCCGGGCAGGCGATCGACACGGACCTGCGGATCGCGCTGCCGTTGAAGCTGCGCCCCGCTGACCTGCAGATGCTGACGCTGGACGGGGCGCGGCTGACCCCGGGCGGCACGCAAAGGGTCGCTGGCCTGTCCTGCACGGATTTCACCTTCGAGTCGAAGCAGGGACCGGGCCTGGTGTGCCTGACGGCGGACGGGGTGCCGTTGCGCGGGCAGGGGACGGTGCAAGGGAAGCCCGGCAGCTTCACCGCCCAGACCGTGCGCTATGGCGCGCTGCCGCCGAGCCTGTTCGAGGTTCCGCCGGGCTACATGTCCCTGGCCACGCCGGGCGGCCAGGCCGGCGCGCTGGCGGGACTGGCGGCAAAGCTGGGCGGCACGGGCGCTCTGGGCGCCCTGCTCGGACGAATGCCGAAATGAGATGGGTGCTGCCGTTGTGCTGCTGCCTGTCGGCCGGCCCGGCCGGGGCGCAGGATAGGCCGGCGGCGTTGCCGACGCGGGACGTGGACGTCACCTACCGGTCCGAGCAGGGCGGCCAGGTGCTGGAGCAGCGGTCGCGGTTCGCGGCGCAGTCCCAGCGGATGCGGCTCGATACGCCGACGCCCGGACTGTACATGCTCGTCGATTACCGCGCCCGCACGATGGCCGTCGTCAGCGAAGTCGATCACGGCGTGCTCGACATGAAGGCGCCGGCAGGGGCCTTGGCCGGCGTCGATCCCGCGTCCAGCTATGTGCGGCGCGGCGAAGACAAGGTGGCGGGGCTTGCGTGCACCGAGTGGCAAACGCAGGACACGCAAGGTCAGGCTGCTCTTGCATGTTTCACCACGGATGGCGTGCTCCTGCGGGCGCGTCGCGGCGAAAAGGTATTGGCGCTTGCAACGCGCGTCGCCTATGGACCGGTCGATCCTGGGCTGTTCACCATCCCGCCGGGCTACAACCGGGTCGCAGGACGAAACCCACGCTGATGCACGCCTTGCAACTCGCACCGACCTTGACCGAGCTGGCGCCATGGACCGACCGGCGGGGCCGGTTCCATCCGTTGCGGGCCGTCACCTTCGCGCTGCTGTCGCTGCCGGCGCTGTGGCTGTTGGCCCGCTGGGCGGCGGATATGCTCGGGCCGCGGGCGGTCAACGTCGCGACCCACAGCACCGGCTACTGGACGATCTGGCTGCTGATCGCCTCGTTGTGCATCACGCCGCTGAAGGCGCTGTCCGGGATGCCGAACATCGTCGTGATCCGGCGGATGGTGGGCAACGCGGCGCTGGTCTACGCGGGCATCCATCTGACCTTGTATGCGATCGACCAGAACTGGCGCCTCGTCACGATCCTGGCCGAGATCTTCAGCCGGTTCTATCTGACGATCGGCTTCGTGGCGCTGCTGGGTTTGACCGTGCTGGGCGCCACGTCGACCGATGGCTGGGTGCGGAGTCTCGGCAAGACCTGGAAGCGGCTGCACCGGATCGTCTACGGCATCGCGGTGCTGGGGCTGTTCCACTACATGCTGCAGTCCAAGCTCGAAGTGTCGCAGGCGCTGATGGCGGCCGGCGTGTTCGCGTGGCTGATGCTGTGGCGGGCGCTGCCGGCCGGGCGTGACCGGGAATGGCTGCCGTTGCTGGGCATCACGCTGCTGGCAGCGGTGCTGACGGCGGGGTGCGAG
>JAYUCA010000108.1:0-9262 GCA_043740535.1 Rhodospirillales bacterium
CATGAGCACGCTCCCGACCTGGCCGGCATTGCGCGCACTGACCGCCGCCCGGATCGGCCTGGCCCGCAGCGGCGCCTCGCTCGGGACCGCGCCGCTGCTCGATTTCCGGCTTGCGCATGCCCGCGCGCGGGACGCGGTGCATGCGAAGCTTGACGAACCGGCGCTGCTGGCGGCCTTGGCTGCCCCCGTGCTGGTGGTGTCCAGCCAGGCGGCCGAGCGCCGCACCTATCTGATGCGCCCCGACCTTGGCCGCCGCCTGGACGCGGCTGCCGAGGCGACGCTCGCCCCCCACGCCGGCGCGCACGACCTGGCGGTCGTGCTGGGCGACGGCCTGTCGGCGCAGGCGCTGCAACATCACGCCGCGCCGCTGCTGGCCATCCTGGCCCCGGCGCTGCAGGCGGGCGGCTGGTCGCTGGCGCCGCTGGTGCTGGTGCGCGGCGCGCGGGTGGCGGTGGGCGACGCGGTGGCCGGGGCGCTGGGTGCGTCCGCGGTACTGGTGCTGATCGGCGAGCGCCCCGGCCTGTCCGCACCCGACAGCCTGGGGGCCTACATGACCTGGGGCCCCGGGCCCGGTTCAATCGATGCGGACCGCAACTGCATCAGCAACATCCGGCCGGAGGGCCTGCGGTATGACGACGCCGCGTTCCGGATCCATCATCTGCTGGAGCGGATGCGGGGGCTTGGGATTTCGGGGGTCGGGTTGAAGGACGAGAGCGATGGAGCGACGGATTTGGAGGGGAATGCACCATCAGCCTGGCCTTCGGCCTTGCCGTAACCGGCAGCGAGGGGGGCGGGACTGGGGATGCGGGCTGAGCAGTTCGATCGGGCCGGCTCCCTTTGCCGTATCCCTCGTTTGGATTTTTTATGGACTTTTTCTGGATAAATCTTGGAGCCGGCCTAGCCAAATGCTACAGTGCGAGTGCGCACATGGAGTTGGACATGGCAGAAGTACGTCTACAAATTCCGGACGAGGTCATCAGCGCCCTTCAGGAGAAGCTCGGGATAAACATGAAGGTCACCGATATCGCCAAGGACGCGGTGACGCTGTTCAACTGGGCCGTCGGCGAGCGTGCCAAGGGCAACCTGATCCTGTCGTCCGATGAGGATGGCAACAAGATGACCCGCCTGGCGATGCCGTCGATCGAAAGAGCAGCCCCCATCAAATAAATCCTGAGTTTCATCTACCATGGTTCTGAAGATCACAGACACGGCTTCGCCGCCCGGATTAGGCGCAGAGGCGATGGCCGGGGGTGTTCCGCCGAACTTGAACAAGCTGGAAGCAGATACGCCGCCATCGATTGGCGCATCTGCCGCCAAGGTGCTGTCCGGCGTGACGAAAGCCGGGGTTACGCTGTCCTATTTCGTGTTGACCATCGTCACGGGTTCTATCGTGCTGCTGCTGGTGGTTTTGGTTTGGCTTAATTTCAGCGTCGGCAATGATGTGAAACGTGCCTACGCGCAGGTCATGAACCCGAGCAGGATCAGTTCGGAGTTCTACATTCTCGGCAGCCTCGAAGCTCTCGTTGGCGATTTCAAGCGCGCGAGCGACGATGAGAGGTGGACGATGTCAAACGCATCAGCCACCAACGAAGCCACATTGACCGCCTTCCTCGCCAAGCTTCCGAGCGTGACGTCTTCTCAGAGGTCAATCATGGCTGCCTGCCATCCACTGCCTGAAGGCACCTTGAGGAATCCCACTATCGAGAAGTGCATTACTGTCTTGAATGACGTCCGACAGGCAGCGCTCGAGGCGGCCGCGAGCACGAATAATGTCCAGGTTGCGGGAGAGGCGGCCGACAAACTTCTCGCACACCGCCAGGCCCTGCTGTCTTTCTGGTTGCAGGCGGCCCAATTGATCCTTCTCAACCTACTGCTTCCGCTTCTGACTGCCCTATTCGGTTATATCTTTGGAACACAGCAAGCAGAACAAACTGCGCGGACGAACAGCTAGAACGTGATCGCTTCAGCTAGACAAAGCGATTACGCTCTGGTTTGTCGATGGAGAACGTGGAACCTCGTTTCAAAGCCAAGCAACCTGAAACGATACCGCTCGAGTTTCATATACCTGCTCGACGGCGGCGGCGCGCCAGCAGCCCTGCTGTTAACGGGGTCGCTGATCGACGCCCCCTGCGTCCCGTCAGCTGTTCGGACCCCGCTCCATGCTGACCGGCTGCCACCGTTTCAGCGTGGTCGTCTGCAGGACTGACGGGTTCACGCAGCTCATTGGCCAGCGGCCCTGGGCGGACAGCGCCAGCTCCTGCCCCACGCGGCGCTTGCGGGCCGGGTCGAAGCGGGCGGAGGCCGACGCGTTGTGCGGGCTGAGCGTCACGTTGCCCATGCTCAGCAGCGGGTTGTTGTGGCCGGGCGGCTCCTGCTCCAGCACGTCCAGCGCGGCGTGGGCGATCCAGCCCTCCTGCAGGGCCCGGATCAGCGCCGGCTCATCGACGGTGGAGCCGCGGCCGGTGTTGATGAACACCGCGTTCGGCTTCATGCGGCGGAAGTGCTGTTCCTTCAGCATGCCGGCGGCTTCCGGCGTGCCGGGCGCGTGCATCGTGATGAAGTCGGACTGGCTCAACACCTCATCGAGGGTCGCGGGCAGCACGCCATAGGGCGGCATGATGGTTTCTTCGATGAAGGGGTCGTACGCCATCATGCGCAGGCCGAAGCCGCGGGCGCGCATCGCGACGGCGCGCGGGATGTGGCCGAAGGCTATGAAGCCCAGCGTCTGGCCCATCAGGCGCGGGATTTCGTACAGCGCGGGGCGGCCTTCCTTCCAGCGGCCGTCGCGGACCATGCGGTCCTGCTCGACGATGCGCCGGAACGCGCTGAGCAGCAGGGTCATCGCGTGGTCCGCGACCTCCTCGATGAAGGTGTCGGGGCAGTTGGTGACCGGGATGCCGGCCGCGGTTGCCGCCGCGACGTCGACCAGGTCCACGCCGACGCTGCCCAGCGCGATCAGCCGGCACCTGGGCAGCGCCTGGATGATGCGGGCGCTGACCTTCGTGCCGCGGCAGTAGATGGCGTCGGCGTCCTGCGCGGCGGCGATGAAGCCGTCCTCGTCGGCCGGGATCTCGGTGATGGCGCCGTGCCCGGCCAGCGCCTCCATCTCGAAATCGAACCCGGCGGCGGGGCCCTTCGCAGTGACGACCTTGAACATGCGCATGCTCCTTCGATGCCTCGCCAATGCTCTGTTAAGATCGGCAGCTCATCATAGCGCGATACGCTTGATGGAACCCCAGCATGCTCGGACGACTGCGCCGGAACAAGGACCTCGCTGACAAGGTGGAGTGGCTGGAGATCCTGTCGTCGCACTCGGGGGTGGGATTGTGGGACGCGGTGCTGGTCGAGGGCGACGCGATGCACCCGAAGGCGCGCTGGACGTGGTCGGCCGAGTTCCGGCGGCTGCTGGGCTTCGAGACGGCGGCCGAATTTCCCGACGTGGTGCAGTCCTGGTCGGACCGGCTGCACCCGGACGACGTGGCGGGGACGTTCGCGGCCTTTGGCGCCACGTGCGCGACGGGCGTCGGCTATGACGTGACGTATCGGCTGAAGGTGCGGGACGGTTCGTTCCGCTGGTTCCGCGCGACGGGGGGCGTCGTGCTGGATGACCATCGCCGGCCGCGCCGCGCCTGCGGGTCGCTGGTGAACATCGATGCGGCCAAGCAGGCCGACGCGGACAAGACCAGTTCGCTGCACCGGGTCGCGCACGGGTTCGAAACGCGCATCGGCGGCCTGGCGGAGGCGTTGTCGACGGCTTCGGCGGCGCTGGAGCTGATCGCGCGTTCGCTGTCATCGAGCGCCGATGCGACGGGCCGCCAGACGGCCGCGGTGGCCGACTCGGCGACATCGGTCAGCACCGGGGTCGAGAGCGTCGCCGCCGCGTCGGAGCAGTTGGCGGCCTCCATCAACGAGATCAGCCGCCACGTCGCCGAATCGACCAGGATCGCCGGCAAGGCCGTCGGCGACGCGCAGCACACGGACACGATCGTGCAGGCGCTGTCCGACGGGGCGGACCGGATCGGCCACGTCGTCGGCCTGATCGCCAACATCGCCGGGCAGACGAACCTGCTGGCGCTGAACGCGACGATCGAGGCGGCGCGGGCCGGAGAGGCGGGCAAGGGCTTCGCGGTGGTCGCCTCCGAGGTCAAGAACCTGGCCGCGCAGACGGCCCGCGCGACGGAGGAGATTTCGGCGCAGATCGCCCAGATCCAGTCGGCCACGACCGAGGCGGTGGTGGCGATCCGCGGCATAACGGCAACGATCCAGCAGGTGAACACCATCTCGGTGACGATCGCCGGCGCCGTCGGGCAACAGAGCAGCGCCACGACCGAGATCGCGCGGAACGTGGCGCAGGCGGCCCGTGCAGCGCTCGACGTCACGTCGAACATCGGCGGCGTCAGCCGGGCCGCGAGTGAAACCGGCGCCGGGGCGACGCAGGTGCTGTCTGCCGCGACGGACCTGATGAAACAGTCCGGGCAGTTGTCCGGCGAGGTGGGCCGCTTCCTGGCGGATGTGCGGGCCGCGTAGACTCTCGCTACAGGAAGCTGACCGGGTCCACATCCACGTCCACCCGGGCGCTGCCGGGCACCGTGACGCGCCCCAGCCACGCCCGCAGGATCGGCTGCACCGCGATGTCCCGCCGCGTCTTCAGCAGCAGCCGTCGACGGTGGCGGCCGCGCAGGATCGCCAGCGGCGCCGGCGCCGGGCCCAGCACCACCATGCCGTCGCCATGCGGCGCCGCCTGGCCCAGCGCATGGGCGACCGCGTCGGCCACCGGGCCGGTATCCGCGCTGACGATCAACGCGGCGAGACGGCCGAAGGGGGGCCAGTTGCCCGGGCGGCGGCCCTCGGCCTCGGCCTCCATGAAGGCGGCCAGGTCGCCCTGGATCAACGCCTGCATCACCGGGTGCTCCGGCGAGAACGTCTGCAGCAGCACCCGGCCCGGCGCCTCCGCCCGCCCGGCGCGGCCGGCCACCTGGTGCAGCAGTTGCACCGTACGCTCTGCGGCACGCAGGTCGCCGCCCGCAAGGCCCAGGTCCGCATCCACCACCCCGACCAGGGTCAGATGGGGGAAATGCCAGCCTTTGGCGACGATCTGGGTGCCGATGATCAGATCCACCTCGCGCGCCGAAATTCGCCGCGCCGCCTCGGCCGCCGCATGCGGCCCCGGCATCGTGTCGCTGGCCATCACCAGCAGACGCGCCGCGGGAAACAGCGCCGTCGCCTCCTCCGTGATGCGTTCCACTCCGGGGCCGATCGGCACCAGGCTGTTCGCGGCGCTGCAAGCCGGGCACGTCTCTGGCAAGGGCTCGGTGTGGCCGCAATGGTGGCAGGCCAGTTGCTTGCGGGCCCGATGCTCCACCAGCCAGGCCGTGCAGTTCGGGCATTGCATGCGGTGCCCGCAGGCCCGGCACAGCGTCAGCGGCGCGTAGCCGCGGCGGTTCAGGAACAGCATCGCCTGCTCGTTCTTCGCCAGCGTCTCATGCACCGCCGTCACCAGCATCGGGGACAGGAAGCTGCCGCGGGGCGGCGGCGCGTCGCGCAGGTCTACGGCAGCGACGGCGGGCAGGCTGGCGCCGCCATGCCGGGCCGACAGGGTCAGGCGGCCATAGCGGGCGGCGGCGACGTTCGACAGGGTTTCGAGGCTCGGCGTGGCGGACACCAGGACGGCCGGCGCGCCGCTCAGCCTGGCCCGCACGACGGCCATGTCGCGGGCGTGGTAGACGACGCCGTCCTCCTGCTTGAACGCCGTCTCGTGCTCCTCGTCCACCACCACCAGGCCCAGGTCCGGGAAGGGCAGGAACAGCGCAGACCGCGCGCCGACCACCACGGATGCCGCGCCCTCGGCCACCGCGCGCCAGGTGATGCGCCGGGTGCGGGACGGCAGGTCGCTGTGCCACACCGCCGGGGCGACGCCGAAGCGCTGCTCGAAGCGTTCCAGCCATTGCGACGACAGCGCGATCTCGGGCAGCAGCACCAGCGCCTGGCGGCCCTGGGCGATGCACTCGGCGACGGCCTCCAGATACACCTCCGTCTTGCCCGAGCCTGTGACGCCGTCGAGCAGGGTGGTGGAGAACTGGCGGGCCAGCACGGCCTGGCGCAGCGCGTGGCCGGCGCTGGTCTGCTCGGGGGACAATGTGGGTCCAGGCCGGGCCGGGTCGGGCAGGTGAAACGGGACGGTTGCCGGCAGCGCCACCGGCGTCAGCATTCCGGCCGCCGCCATGCCGCGCACGACGGCGGCGCTGACCCCGGCCGCGCGGGCCAGCTCCGCCGTGCCCAGCGCCCTGCCCTCATCGAGGGCTGCCAGCACCCGCGAGCGGCCCGGCGTGTCACGGGCGCCGGCCGACGCGGATTTCCGCCAGCCCATCGAAGGCGTGTCGGGCTGCAGCGCGTTCACCCGCAGCGCCATGGCCAGCACCTCGCCGGGGAAGGCCAGCGTGTAGGACGCGACCCAGTCGACGAAACGGCGCAGCGCCTCGGGCAGCGGCGGGGCGTCCAGCACCGCGGTGATCTGCTTCAGGCGGTTGTCGCCGACGCTAAGGTCCAGTCGGGGCGGGCCATCGTCCTGGCCGTCCCACACCACGCCCACCTCTTCGCGCCGGTTCAGCGGGACCAGCACGATGTCGCCGGGGCGCGGGTCCTGACCGGGGGGCACGGCGTAGTCGAACGGACCGCGGAACGGCCGTGGCAGCAGCACCTGAACCCGCTTCCGGCGCGGCGCTTCAACGGCTAGGCTTGGGAACTCGCCGGAGCCTTCGGCGCCGAGACGCGACCGCCGTGAACGGAGAACGACCATAAGCCTGGATGACCCCGCCAGCGACGGAATGCAACACACGGAAGACGTTGCGGCCTATCTGCGCGCGCATCCCGGGTTCCTGGCCGCGAACCCGGCGCTGTATGCGGTGCTGGCGCCGCCGCGCCGCGTGCACGGCCAGGGACTGGCCGACCACATGGCCGCCATGCTGCACCAGGCCCGCGGGCAGGTCGCCGAGGCGCAGCGCGCCGGGGCCGACGCGGCAGCGGATCGGCGCGCCGCCGAGGGCTTCGCCCGCCGCGTGCATGACACGGTCGTGGCGCTGATGCGGGCGCCAGACCCGGCCTGGATCGCGACGCACGAGCTGGCCGGGCTGCTGGGGGTCGATGCGGCGCGTCTGTGCTCGGAATTCGCACGCCCGGCCGGGGCGGCGCCCTTGCCGCGCGGCACCGTCGCGGCAGCTCTGGGCCACCGTCCGGCGCTGGTGCGCCCGGCCCAGCCCGACCCCATGCTGCACGGCGAGGCGGTGGCGCTGGCGACGCAGGAGGCGCTGGTCCGCATCCCGCTGATCGGCGGCCCGGCGTTGCTGGCGCTGGCGTGCCGCGACGCGCAGGGCCTGGCGGGCGCGACCACGGCGACGCTGGCGTTCCTGGGCCAGGCGATCGGCGCGGCGCTGGATCGTCAGGCCGGGGCTTGACCGGCGGGCAAGCCGCGGCGGCCTTCCTGGACTGGCTGGCCCGGGAGCGCCGCGCCTCGCCCAAGACGGTGTCCGCCTACCAGGCCGACATCGCGGAGTTCCTGGGGTTCCTGACCGGCCACCTGGGCGCGGAACCGGACCTGACGTCGCTGGACCGGCTGACGCAGGCAGACCTTCGGGCCTGGCTCGCGCATGCGTCGGGCCGGGGATTGAGCAACGCGAGCCGTGCCCGCCATCTGTCGGCCGTGCGCAGCCTGTTCCGCTACCTGGCGCGGCGGCATGGCGTGCTGAACCCGGCGCCCGGGCTGCTTGGCACGCCGCGCGCCCGGGCCCCTATCCCGCGCGCGCTGACGCCGGAGCAGGCGAAGGACGTCGCCGCCAGCGCGACCCAGGCCGAAGACCCGGTATGGCAGGCCCGCGACGCCGCGTTGTTCACGCTGCTTTACGGCGCCGGGCTGCGCATCGCCGAAGCCTTGGCGCTGGACATAAGCAGCGTGCAGCCGGGCGGCCCGCTGCGTGTGCGCGGCAAGGGCGGCAAGGAGCGGCTTGTGCCGCTGCTGCCCACGGTGCGGGAGATGCTGGAGGATTGGGTGCGGCAGCATCCCTCGCCGGGGGCGGGGTCACCGCTGTTCATTGGGCAGAAGGGCGGGCGGCTCAACGCCGGCGTGGCGCAGCGGACGATGCGCGTGTACCGGCAAGGCGCCGGCCTGCCGTCGCACGCCACCCCGCACGCGCTGCGGCACAGCTTCGCCACGCACCTGCTGGCAGGGGGCGCCGATTTGCGGTCGATCCAGGAACTGCTGGGCCATGCGAGCCTGTCGACGACGCAGCGCTACACGTCGGTGGACCAGACTGCGCTGATGGCGGTCTGGCGGCGGACGCACCCGAGGGCGTAGTTGGTGGAGCGTAGGGCGGAAGCGCGCAGCGTCATCCGCCTGCTGTTCAGGGCTTGCCTAACAGGCGGATGACGCTGCGCTTTTCCGCCCTACCTGGCGAGCCAAGCTGCGCGATGGCCTCAATGCGTTTCGACGAACGCCTTGATGCGCGGCAGGATCTCGGTGCGCCAGCGGCGGCCGTTGAAGATGCCAAAGTGGCCGACGCCGTGCTGCAGGTAGTTCATCCGGCGGTCGGACGGGATGCCGCTGCAGATGTCGTGCGCCGCCAGCGTCTGGCCGGGGGCTGAGATGTCGTCCAGCTCGCCTTCCACCGTGAACATCGCGGTGCGCTCGATGGCCGACGTCACCACCGGTTCGCCGCGCACCTTCATCGTGCCCAGCGCCAGGTCGTGCTTCTGGAAGAACGTTTCGACCGTCTGTAGGTAATAACTGGCCGGCACGTCCATGACCGCAAGATATTCGTCGTAGAACTTGCGGTGCGACGCGGCACTGTCCTGATCGCCCTGGACCAGGTGGCGGAACATGCGCTTATGCGCTTCGACATGACGGTCGGGGTTCATCGAAATGAACGCGACAAGCTGCAGGAAGCCTGGGTAGACGCGGCGGAAGGCGCCGGGATGCCATGGCGGCACCGTCGCCACCACATGCTGCTCGAACCACTGGATGGTGTTCTGCGCAGCAAGCTTCGTGACCACCGTCGGCGCTGCGCGCACATCGACCGGGCCGCCCATCAGCGTCATGCTGCGCGGCTGGGCGGGGTCGTTGCGGGCCGCCATCAACGACAGGGCCGCGATCACGGCCGGCGCCGGCTGGCACACGGCGACCACATGCGTGTCGGGGCCCAGGTGCTGGAGGAACTGGATGACCGTCTCGATATAGCTGGCAAGGTCGAAGTCCCCGTGCAGCAGCGGCACG
>JAYUCA010000109.1:0-29947 GCA_043740535.1 Rhodospirillales bacterium
GACGATGGCCTTGCCGTTGGGGGGCGACGCGGTGGCGACGAGGTTGGCGAGGCCGCCGACGGATTGCAGCGTAAGGCTGTGGCTGATGGTGAAGAAGTCATTGGCGTAGGCGCCGGCCCGCACCAGGATCGTGTCCCCGGCGGAAGATGCGTTCACAGCTGAAGCAATCGTCAGGTATTGTTGACCAATACCTACCTGAAGTGTTGCCATCTGATGATTACCTCAAACCGGATATCGGCGCATCTGCCGTGCTTGAGGTTAATTACACTACAACTTTCGCCATGTCATACTTTCGGACAGGCTAATAAGTCATAGTTTTGGCGGCATTTATGGGTTTGCACCGACGAAATCGAATAAATATTGACGGAATGCCAGATGAGATTGGAGAGTGTTGACCGCCGCACGGCAAATACGGGCGGCGCAACCGTGATGGGTGAAACCCATCTGGGTAGAGACCTTGTCTCGTATCACGCCAGCGGGAAATGGCAGCGAACGGCCCGCTGTGCCGCTTGTGCGAGTGGTGGCGGGTCCGTCATGCAGCGGGTTTGGGCCTGGGGGCAGCGGGTGTGGAAGCGGCAGCCGGCGGGCGGCTGGAACACGCTCGGGATGTCGCCGGCCAGGATGATGCGGGCGCGCCGCCGTGCCGGGTCGATGGCCGGGTGCGCGGACAGCAGGGCGGCCGTGTAGGGGTGGGCGGGGGCGTCGAACAGCGTCCGGGTCGGGCCGTGCTCGACGATCTGGCCGAGATACATGACGATCGTGGTTTCGGCGATGCGGCGGATGACCCCCAGGTTGTGGCTGGCGAGCAGCATGGAAAGGCCGGTTTCCCGTTGCAGGGAGACCAGCAGGTTCAGCAGGTCGCCCTGCACCGACAGGTCGAGCCCGGCGGTCGGTTCGTCGGCGATCAGTAGGCGCGGTTCGAGCAGCAGCGCCCGGGCGATGGCGACGCGCCTGGCCTGGCCGCCGGACAGCTGGTGCGGATAGCGGTCCAGCAAGGCGGGGCCGAGGCCCAGTTTCCGCAGCAGCCCCTGCAGCCGCTCCCCGGCCACGGCCGGGTCCAGGCGATGGATGGCGATCGGCTCGTGCAGCAGGGCACGGACCGTCATGCGCGGAGACAGCGACCCCGGGGCGTCCTGCAGCAGCATCTGCACGGCCTGGTGAAAGCGCCTGCGTGCTGCGCCGCGCAGGGCGTGAACCGGGTTGCCCGCAACCTCCGCATGGCCGGCGGACGGCGCGATCAGGCCGGCGAGGACACGGCAGAGGGTGGTCTTGCCGGACCCGGATTCGCCGACCAGCCCGGTGATCGCGTTGGCCCGGAGATCGAGGTCGATGCCATCCAGCGCGCGCGCGCCGTTCGGGAACGTGACCTGGACGCCGGCAAGACTGGCGGCGGTCATCCTAGTGCGCCTTCCAGCACGCGGCTTTCCAATCCGGGGCGAGCAGGCGAAGGGGTTGCGCCTCGGTTCTGCAACGCGGCTCGGCCAGCGTGCAACGGGGGGCGAAGATGCAGCCCTGCGGGATCGAGACGGGGTCGGGGACCTCACCGGGGATGGTGGGCAGGGGCGCGCCCTGGGGGGCTTCATCGGGTTCGCAGGCCAGCAGCGCAGCGGTGTAGGGATGCTTCGGGGTGCGGCAGACCTGCGCGGCGGGACCGGATTCCAGGATCGACCCGCCATACATCACAGCGATGTCGTCACACAGCCCGGCGACCAGGCCGAGATGATGGGAGATGAACAGCACGGACCCGCCCAGTTCCGTGCGGAGGCGTTCGAACAGCGCCACGATGCCGGCCTCGACGGTGGCATCCAGCGCCGTGGTGGGCTCATCGGCGAGCAGGAGCACGGGCTGCACGAGCAGCGCCATGGCGATCATCACCCGCTGACGCATGCCGCCGGACAGCTCGTGCGGGTAGGCGCGCAGGCGGCGCGCGGGGTCCGCGATCTCGACGCGAACGAGGGCGTCCTGCGCTCGCCGGCGGGCCTGGCGGCGGGAGAGGCCGGGCTCCCGGCGGCGGATGACGTCGATCAGGTGCGTGCCGATGGTGAACAGGGGGTTCAGCGCGGTGGCGGGATCCTGGAAGATCATCGCCAGGGACGCGCCGCGGTGGCGCTGCATGGCGGCCTCGGGCAGCGCCACCAGGTCTTCGCCGCGCAGCCGGATCTGCCCCGCCAGCCGGGTGACGTTGGCAGGCAGCAGGCGGATGATGGCCAGCGCCAGCGAGGACTTGCCCGACCCGCTCTCCCCGACGATGCCGAGGATGCGGCCAGGCAGGATGTCGAGGTCGATGCCGCGCAGGATGTGGGCGGCGCCGCGGGGGGTGCTGGCCTCGAGCGTAAGGGTCCGGATCGACAGCAGCGGCGTCACGCCTGGCGCCTCGATTTCGGGTCGGTCGCGTCGCGCAGCGCCTCGCCGAACAGCGTGAACCCCAGGGTTGCGACCGCGAGCGCAGCGCTGCTGACGAGCACCGGCAGCGGGCTGTCCGACAGATAGGCGTAGCCGTCGTAGATCAGCGTGCCCCAGCTGGCGAGCGGGGGGCGGACGCCCAGGCCGATGAAGCTCAGCCCGGCCTCGATCGTGATGACGACCGGGATCTCCATGCTGGCCAGCACGATCAGCGGCCCGGCGATGTTGGGCAGCATGTGGCGCAGCATGATCCGGGCCGCGGACGCGCCCAGGATGCGCTCCGCCTCGAGGAAGGGGGCCGAGCGAAGCCCGAGCGACTGCGCGCGGGCGACGCGCCCGAAATGCGGCACCAGGGTCACGGCGACGATGGCGATCAGCTGGGTGTTGGACGGGCCGAACACCGCGACGATGGCCAGCGCCAAGACCAAGGAGGGGAATGCGCTGATCACGTCGAACAGGATCAGCAGCAGGCGTTCCCACCCGGGCGTCGCGGCGGCGGCGGCCATGCCGAGCACGGTTCCGAGCACCAGGGCGATCAGGATGGCCGACAGCGAGACCTCCATCGCAACCGTGGCGCCGTGCAGCAGCCGGCTGGCCAGGTCCCGGCCAAGCTGGTCGGTGCCGAGCCAATGCAGCGCGGTCATGGGGCCGAAGCGATGAAGGATGTCGAGCGCGTCGGGATCGTAGGGCGAGATCCAGGGCGAAAACAGCGCGGCGGCGGCAACCAGCGCGACGATGACGGCGCCGACCACGCCACCGGGGGTCTGCAGGAGCCGCCTCATGACGTCCTCCGCATGCGGGGGTCGATGGCGCTGTACAGGAGATCGACGGCCAGGTTGGCGAGCACGAACAGCAGCACCACGACGAGCACGGCGCCCTGCAGGACCGGGTAGTTGCGGGCGTTGATGGCGTCCAGCACGAGGCGGCCCAGGCCGGGGCGGGCGAACACGATCTCCACCAGCACCGCGCCGCCCAGCAGGCGGCCGACGCCGAGGCCCAGGATGGCCAGGGGCGGGATGCAGGCGTTCTTCAGCGCGTATTTATAGATAAGCTGCCGCTGCGGCAGGCCATAGGCGCGGCCGGTGCGGATGTAGGGCTCGTTCAGCACCTCCAGCATGCTGGTGCGGACCAGGCGGGCGATGAAGCCGACCCAGCCGATGGACAGCGCCACGGTGGGCAGGATCAGCCGGCGGCCCTGGTCCGCCCAGTCGCCGGCGCGGCCGCTGCCGAGCACGGGCAGCCAGTCGAGCCAGATGCTGAACACCAGCAGCAGCAGGATGGCGACGACGAAGCTGGGGATGGCGATGAACGCAACCGACAGCCCGGCCAGCGCGTGGTCGGGCCAGGATCCGGGCCGTGTGGCGGCATAGGACCCCAAGGGCACGCCGATGACGATCGACAGCGCGATCGAGGCGAAGGTGAGGATGACGGTGTACGGCAGCACCGCGCCGACGCTGGCCGCGACCCGGCGCCCGCTGACGACGTCGGTGCCCAGATCGCCCTGCAGCAGGCTGCCGAAGAACCGCAGGAAGCGGATGTGGACGGGCTGATCCAGGCCCATCTCGCGGATCACCTTGGCGGCGTATTCGGGGGACGCCTGCGGGCCGAGCAGGACGGCGGTCGGGTCGCCGGGCACGATGACGGTGAGGAAGAACAGCAGCAGCATGGCGCCGAGGACGATGAGGATCGTCGTCAGCAGCCGGCTGAGCGCGTATCTCATTGCCGACCGCCCTGTGCCGGCCCCGTGCCGTGACCCCGGCGCCCACCCCGCGAACGAGGACGCTTCAAGCGGTGAATTTGTCGTAGGCCCAGTCGATGCCGCTGGGCAGCAAGGCGGGCTTCAGCCAGTTCCGCGCCACGAAGACGCTGACGTCGTAGGTCAGCCAGACGAACGCCTGGCTGTCCTCCATGCGCTTCTGCGCCTCCACGAACAGGGCGGCGCGTTTCGGGGTGTCGAGCTCTGCGCTGGCCTCGTCCAGCAGGGAGTCGAACTTCGGGTCCGACCAGCGCTGCCAGTTCCACACGCCGATCTGGCTGGTGGTGAACCACTGCGCCAGGAAGTTGGGGTCCATTTTGCCGTTGAAGCGGATCATCACGGTGTCGAGCGTCTTGCCGGCGTCGCCCTTGCCGGCGCTGAAGAAGCTGCCGGAGTCCTGCGCATCGACCTCGAGCGTGATGCCGACCTCGGCCAGGAAGGCGCGCGCCACAAGGGCCATCGTCTGGAAGACGGGCTGGTTCTGGATCACCATCTTGCATTTGAAGCCGCCGGCGAGCCCGGCCTCGGCCAGCAGTTTCTTCGCGCCCGCAACGTCGCGCTTCAGCACGGGTGCGTCCTTCCAGTGCCCCGTGACCTGCGGCATCACCAGGCAGTCGGCCCGCGGCGCGCGGCCGTTGTAGCCGGCGAGCAGCATCTGATCGACATCGAGCGCCATGCGGAAGGCGCGGCGGACGCGGATGTCGTCGAAGGGCTTCTTCTCGACGTTGAGGCCGATCCAGATGTTGGCGATGCCCGGCTGTTCGGTGACGACCAGGCCGGCAGCCTTGCGGAGCGGCTCGGCGGATTGCGGCGGCAGCAGCGCGAAGTCCAGCTCGCCGGAGCGAAGGCCGAGTTCGGTGGTCTTCGGGTCCTGCACGTAGCGAACGGCGATCTCCTCGAACCCGGCGCGGGCGCCCTGGTATGCCGGGTTGCGCTTGAGCGTCACGCCGCGCTGCTTCTCGAAGCTGTCGACGATCAGCGGGCCGGAGCCGACGGGCGCGGTGTTGTGCGCGGCGCCCTTTTCGAGCACGGCCTTCTTGCAGACGATGCTGCCGCTGACGTCGCCGATGGCGATCGCCATCAACGAGGCGCGGGGTTTGTCGAGCACGATCCGGCCGGTGTACCGGCCGGTGACCTCGACGGCTTTGAGGTTGACCCAGTCGCCCTTGTAGGGGGAGTCCTTGCCATCGACAGGGGCGACGGCGAAGCGCTCGAAGGAGAACTTGACGTCCTCGGCGGTCATCTCGCCGTAGTTCCCGGTAAACATCTGGCCGGGCTTCAGGGTGAATTCGATGGTCGTGGGACTGGTCTGGTTCAGCGCGCTGGCGGCGTCCGGGACCAGGGCGCCACCGGGCGCGATGGTATAAAGGCGCTGAAACACGGTGCGGGCGATGTTGCCGTCCTGAAGGCCGGAGCGGAAGGCGGGGTCGAGCACCTCCACGTCACGGTCGATGCGGACGGCGATGGCGGCCTTCGCCTGGGCGCGGGCCGTCGTGGCAGCGAGGAGGCTGGCGGCGCCGAGCAGGCTGGCGCGGCGGGGAATGCGGAAAGGCATGGTGCTCGGGGTTCCTTGCGTGCGGGTGCGCAGTCGATCGGGCGCGATTGATTTCACCACGGCTCCTGGGGAAACATCCAGGTCCCCGATGCGCGTGAGGCGACTGCGGGCTGCTCTCCAGGTTGAACTCAGCAGAACCGCAGCCGCTGGCCGACGCCGAGGGCCTTGGCCTTTTCCAGCATGGCGTGGCCCAGCGCGATGTCGCTCAACGACAGGCCGCGGTGCCAGAACAGGATGCGTTCCTCGTCGTTCTCGCGGCCGGGCTTCAACCCGGCGACGATCTGTCCCATCTCGGCGTACAGGGTCTTCTCCGACAGCTGGCCGGTGTTGACGTGCTCCCGCAGCGCGCCCCATTTGCTGTTCGCGCACTGGCCCCAGTCATCGACGATCAGCTTGCTCATGACGTCGGTCAGGCTGAGCTCCACGGCGGATTGCGTGCCGTAGGGCATCACCAGGGCGCCGGGCTTGATCCATGCGGTCTTCAGCAGCGGCTCGGGCGCCACCAGGCGTGAGGCTTCGACGACGATGTCCGCGCCGTCCAGCGCGGTCTGCCAGTCTTCGGTGGCGGTCACCTTCTTGCCGAGGTCCTGCGTGAGGCGTTCGGCGAAGGCGTTGCGGGATTCGGGGCGGCGGGAATGGACGCGGATCTCATCGAAGTGGAACAGGCTGTCGAGCAGGCGGACGTTCCAGTAGCTGGAGCCGCGGGCGCCGATGTGCCCCAGGACCTTGCTGTCCTTGCGCGCCAGGTATTTGGCGCCGACGGCCGTCACGGCGCCGGTGCGCATGTCGGTGATGCCCGACGCCTCGATGATGGCCTTCGGCGCGCCCATGTCCGGGTCCAGCAGCAGCAGGGTCGCCAGCTCGCTGGGGTAGCCGAGCTTGTAGTTGTCGACGAAGTCGCCGACCACCTTCACGCCGGCGCGGTTCACGTCGGCCCCGATATGGCCGCGCAGCACGTTGAAATGGCCGTTGGACGAGTTGGCCCCGCTGGCCCCGGGTTCCAGGAACACGCGCGGGTGGATCGTGGTCTGGCCCTGCCCTTGGAGCCTGAGCTGGTTCTCGATGGCGCCGATGATCTCGGCGTCGGTCAGATGCAGTTCCTCGACGTCGAAGCGGTTGAGGAAGTCGATGTAGACGGGGGGCATCGCGTGGCTGGACATGGGGGCCTCGGGTGTTGCGCCTATTTGGTGAAATACGGCGCGAGGTTTCGCCGGATGCGGGCCAGCAACGGCTCGCTGCGGGGTGGGGCGACGAAGTGCTGGCCGGTGATGGTCTCGTAGGCCTCGATGTAGACGCGGGCGGTGTCGTCGATCAGGGACTCGGGGATCTCCGGTATCTTGTCCTTGTAGGGGTCGCAGCGCGCGGCGACCCAGTTGCGGACGAAGTCCTTGTCGAAGCTCTCGGGCTTCTCGCCCTTCTCGAAGCGGGACTGGAAGCTGTTCGCACGCCAGTATCGGCTGCTGTCCGGCGTGTGGATCTCGTCGGCCAGGATGATGCGGCCGTGCTCGTCGGCGCCGAACTCGTATTTTGTGTCGGCCAGGATCAGGCCCCGTTCCGCGGCCATGTGCTGGCCGCGGGCGAACAGGTCCAGGCTGAGCGCCGTGACCTCGTCCCACTGCGCCCCGGTGAGCAACCTCCGTTCCAGGATCTCGTCGACGGTCAGGGGCTCGTCGTGGGCGCCATCCATCGCCTTGCTGGTGGGGGTGATGATGGGCTTCGGCAAGACCTGGTTGTCGCGCATGCCGTCGGGGAAATGCAGGCCGTACATGTCGCGCTGCCCGGTCTTGTACTGCGTCAGCACCGACGTGCCGGTGGCGCCCGCCAGGTAGCCGCGGACGACCATCTCGACCGGCAGGATGGCCAGGCGCTTGCCGATGACGGCGTTGGGGTCGGGGTAGGACAGCACCCAGTTGGGGCAGATGTCGGCCGTCCGCTCGAACCAGTGGCGCGCGGTGGCGGTCAGCACCTGGCCCTTGAAGGGGATGCAGGCGAGGATGATGTCGAAGGCGGACAGCCGGTCGGTGGCGATCAGGATGCGGCGCCCGTCCGGCAGGTCGTAGTTGTCGCGCACCTTGCCGCGGTAGTGGCCCGGCAGCTCCGCGATCGCCGCGTCCTGCAGGATGGGGCCCATCATGGCGGCAGTCCCGCAGTCAGGAATTCGCCGAGGTCGTGGATCCCGGCGCTTTCGGCGGCGCGGGCGCGGTGTTCCATCTGCATGTAGTCCTCGCGGGGGAGCGGGTCGGTGAAACCCAGAAGTGCGAGCGGCTGTAGCAGGGATTTGTCGCGCAGGGCCAGCAGTGCGGCGCGGAGGCGGGCGGTGATCGCCGGGTCGGCGCCGGGGCTGGCGACCAGCATCGGGATGGGGGTGGGCGCGGTGCGGGCGAGCACGCGGACCCGGCCGGTCAGCGCCGGCAGGTGGCGGCGCAGCAGGGCGTGGGCGTAGCTGTCGATGGGGGCGACGTCGGCCCGGCCTTCGGCGACGGCCTCGATGGAGCGGCGGGGGGTCGTGAGGGGGCCGACGATGGCGCTGAACTCGGGGGCGGCGTCGCCGAGCTTGATCAGGTGCTGGCGGAAGGCGCTGAAGCCGGACTGGCTGTCGAGCAGGGTGTAGCCGGCGCGGGCGCCAGCCAGGTCGTGCAGGGATTGGGCGGGATGGCCGGTGCTGACGACGATGTCGGACCAGTAGACCGGGCGGCCGGCGTCCGCCGGGACGGGCGCGGCGACGGGGATGTGGCGTGCGCCGCCGCGTACCCACGGCCAGCCGCACATGAAGGCGCAGGCGAGGTCGTCGCGTTTCCACAGGTCGCTGACATGGAGCGGGAATGGGTGCTCGATCACGTCGAGCGGCACGTCCGCGGCCGCGGATATGTGGTGGAACAGCGCCGTCCAGGCAGACGCAGCCTCTGGCGTGACGGAGTACATGCGGGCGTTGGCGATCAGGCGGGGCGCAGTCATCTGGCGGCTTCGTCCCAGTACTCGTTGGTCCAGAACGGGGATTTGGCGTCCAGGCCCGGGATGGCGTCGGCGGCATAGACAAGCAGGGCGGCAATGCCCGGCGGGTCAAAGCGGCCGTGCGCGGCGATACCGGATTTAAGGCTCTCGATCGCGGCGGCGATGACCTGCGGCTTGATGCGCGGGAACAGCGCGGACTGGATCCGGGCGGCGGCGGCAGGCGGGTCCGACAGAAGCCGGGCACTGGCGCGCTTGAGGGTCATGAGCGTTGCCACGATCAGGGCGCGGCGGGCGGCGTCGACCGGCGTCTTGATGGCCAGCACGAGCGAGGGGACATGCGCCAGGGCAGGGAACTCGTCGCCCATCCGGACCACCACCTGGCCGGTGCGCGCGTCTTCGCTGAGCAGGCCCTCGGGCGGGCTCAGGATGTAGGCGTCGATGCGTCCGGCCTCCAGCGCCGCCTGGATGGAGGGCGGCGGCCCGGCCATCGCGACCTGGATGCCGGTCTTCGGGTCCAGCCCCGCCTGCCGGGCGAGCCAGCGGGCCGCGCGGTCCTGCGTGCCGCCGATGGCCGATACGCCGATCGTGGCGCCCTTCAGGATGGACAGGCGTTTCTCGAGCGGGTCGTCGGCGGCAGAGATCCCGGCCTTCTCGATCAGCCGGTTGCTGACGACGAGTTCGAGCGAGACCTTTTCCATCAGCGCGGCGACCATCTGGAACGGCTGGCCCTTGGCGATGGCGTTGAGCAGCGTTTCGGCGCCGACGGCGGCGGCGTCGATGTCGCCGCTGTCCAGCGCGGCAAGGCAGGCCGGGTCGCCGCCGGGGATGGCGGCCCATTCGAGGTCCAGGCCGTTGGCCGGGAACGTTCCGAGTGCGCGCGCAGCGGCGACGGGCAGGAAGCTGATGGCGGGGGTGGCCTGGCCGATGCGGATTTTCCGTGCGGGCTGGGCGGCCGCCGCGACGGGAAGCAGGGCGGCGGCGAGAATGGTGCGGCGCGAGATCATTCCCGCAATCTAGACGAGAGCGGGCGGAGAGGCGAGCTATGCCAGCCAGTCTTCCAGCACGAGGCCCGGCACGCGGCTGAATTCAGCCAGGTTGCGCGTGACGAGCGTGACCTGCAGCGCCAGCGCATGGGCTGCGATGAACAGGTCGTTGGGTCCGATAACTATTCCGGCAGCCTGAAGCTTGGCGCGCAGAGCGCCGTAATGAATGTCTGCCGGACTGGCGAACGGCACCACGTCAATGGTTGCCAGCACCGCGTCCAGGCGGTCTCCGAGGCGGCGCGACCCTGCTTTGGCGATCCCGAAGCGGAGTTCGGCGGCTGTCACGATGCTCACGCAAAGGCCCGCATCGCCATGAGCCGCCTGGCGTTGCGCGGCCCGTCCCTGCGGGTGTCGCATCAGGTCGGAGACAATGTTCGTGTCCAACATCGTCAGGAGGGCTGTCACAAGTCAATATCGCGCAACGGTCTTAGTCCCTCATCGAAATCGGGGAAGTCCTCCTCGATTGGTTCGAGCGAGGCAAGAAGCTCCTGGAGGCCGAGCTTGGGCAGCGGCTCGATGACCAAGCGATTACCCTCGCGATGGATCAGCGCAGTGTCGCCCGGCAGCTCGAACTCGACCGGGATGCGGACGGCCTGGTTGCGGCCGTTGCGGAACAGACTGACTTTGCGGGCTTCGGACATGCTCACCACCATGGCATATGCCAAAGCATAGGCCAACCGTCACGCCTTCGTCAAGACTACCCTGCGGTTGTGCGACGCCGCTGGCGATGGTTGCATCGCCTCAGAACCCACAGCGAGCCCATGCGATGCCCGATGTCACCCCCAGTCCAGAAATCGACCCCCGTCCGCATGCCTTGGTGATCGGCTCTGGCTTCGGCGGCCTGGCCGCGGCCGTGCGGCTGGGTGTGCGCGGCTACCGCGTGACCATCGTTGAGCGGCTCGATGCGCCCGGCGGCCGCGCCTACGTCTTCCGCCAGGACGGCTTCACCTTCGACGCCGGGCCGACGATCATCACGGCGCCCTATCTGCTGGAGGAGCTGTGGACCCTGTGCGGGCAACGCATGGCGGACCATGTCGAGCTGCGCCGGATCGACCCGTTCTACCAGATCCGGTTCGACGACGGCACGGTGTTCTCCGCGACGTCGGACCACGCGGGCATGCGGGCGGAGGTCGCGCGCATCGAACCCCGCGACATCGACGGCTTCGAGCGCTTCGTGCTGGACAGCGAGAAGATCTACCAGGTGGCCTTCGCGGAACTGGCCGATCAGCCGTTTCACGGCGTCGGCACACTTCTGCGCTCCGCCGCCGACCTGATCCGGCTGCGCGGCTACCGGACGGTGTTCAGCCACGTGTCGCGCTACTTCAAGAACGAGAAGCTGCGGATCGCGTTCAGCTTCCATCCGCTGCTGATCGGCGGCAACCCTTTGACGACGACGGCGTACTATTGCCTGGTGGGGCATCTGGAGCGGCTGCATGGCGTGCACTACGCGATGGGCGGCACGGGCGCGATCATCGACGGGCTCGTGCGGCTGATCGGGGGGCTGGGCGGGGCGCTGCGGTTCGATGCGGAGGTCGAGCAGATCACCGTGACCGCGGGCCGCGCCACGGGGGTCCGGCTGGCGGGCGGCGAGGTCATCGACGCCGATATCGTGGTTTCCAACGCGGATGTGGCATGGACCTACCAGGCGCTGCTGTCCGAAACCCGGCGTCGCACCTGGACGGACCGGAAGCTGGCCCGGATGAACTACTCCATGAGCCTGTTCGTCTGGTATTTCGGCACGAACCGAAAGTTCGACAGCGTCTACCATCACACGATGGTGCTGGGGCCCCGCTACGAGGGCCTGCTGCGGGACATCTTCAGCAACAAGCGCCTGTCCGAGGATTTCAGCCTGTATCTCCACCGGCCCACGGCGAACGATCCGTCGTTGGCGCCGCCGGGGTGCGACGCGTTCTATGTGCTGTCGCCGGTGCCGCATCTGGGCTCGGGCGTGGATTGGGGCATCGAGGCCGAGCGCTATCGGGCGAAGGTGCAGGCGCGGCTGGAGGCGACGGTGATGCCGGGGCTGGGCGGCAGCATCGTGACGTCGCGGATGCTGACGCCGCAGGATTTCCGCGACCGGCTGCTGAGCGTGAACGGGGCGGCGTTCTCGTTGGAGCCGCAGCTGTTCCAAAGCGCCTGGTTCCGGCCGCATAACATCAGCCAGGAGGTCGATGGCCTGTATCTGGTCGGGGCCGGCACGCACCCAGGGGCCGGGGTCCCGGGGGTGGTGTCCTCGGCGCGGATCCTGGATGCGGTTGTGCCGGACGCCGCGGCGGTGCGGACCCGGTAAGGGGAAACAGCCGCCCGGCGACGATCGCGTCCTCGGCGGCGGCCATGCCGGCGCTTTCGCGGGCGGCCGCGCGCCCTGGATCGCCACACCGCAAGGGCGGTTCGCGATGACGGGTCATGACCCGAGAGACTTGGACATACGTCATCCCCGGGCTTTTCTTGACCCGGGCGACGTGGTCACAGGTAAGGCAGCAGCAGCCGTGCAGCGGCGTCGCGCAGGCGTTGCGGGATGCCGCGGGCATCGAACTCCGCTTCGGTGATCGGCTTGGCCATGTAGCCCTGGATCAGCGTCGCGAGGCTGCTGGCCAGGTCGCGGTCGTACAGCTCCATGCACAGCTCGAAATTCAGGCGGAACGAGCGGATGTCCCAGTTGGCGCTGCCGATCAGCACCCACTCGTCATCGACCAGCACGATCTTGGAGTGCCGGAACGGCGGCGGGCAGCGCCAGATGCGGACGCCGTCGCGCAGCAAGGGGCGGCTGTTGGCCAGCATGGCCCAGGCGACCAGGCGGTGGTCGCTGATCTCGGGGACCACGACATCGACGGCCACGCCGCGGATGGCGGCGAGCGACAGGGTGGATATCAGCCGCTCGTCGGGCAGGAAGTAGGGCGTCAGCACCATGATGCGGCTGCGGGCGCAGGCGATGGCCTCGAGCACGGCGAACTCGATCTTCTCGATATCCTCGTCGGGACCGGAATCGATGATGCGGGCGGGGGCCGCGCCGTGCGCCTGCAGCGGCGGGAACCAGGCGTCGCCGTCAAGCTCCTCGTTGGCGACGAAGGTCCAGTCCTGCGCGAAGGCCGCGACCAGCTGGCAGACGATCGGGCCCTGGATGCGGAAATGCGTGTCCTGCACCGGGCTGTCCGGGTGTTCCGCGAGTACGTTCTGGGCGGCGATGTTGACCCCCCCGGTGAAGCCGATGCGGCCGTCGACGACGAGGATCTTCTTGTGCGAACGCAGGTTGAGGAACGGCATGCGCCACGGCAGCAGCGAATGCATGAATCGCGCGGCCGGCACGCCCCGGCGGCGCAGGTGATGATAGGCGGCCGAGCGCAGCCAGCCGCCGCCGACGCCGTCGACGATGACCCGCACGGCGACGCCGCGGCCCTGCGCCTCGGCCAGCGCCTCGATGAAGCGCGAACCCCAAACGTCGTTGCGGAAAATGTACGACGACAGGCCGACGCTGCGCTGCGCCTTGGCGATGGCGTCCAGCATCGGGGGATAGGCCCCGTCGCCGTCATGGAACGTCTCGATGGTGTTGGCGCCCAGCAGAGGGCGGCCGGTGATGCGGCCGATGCCGCGGGAAAGCGGGTCGAGATGGTCGTCGTCGCCGGCGGCGAGGCCGGCGGGGCGGGCGCCGTCGACGGCCTGGTTCGGCAGGCGAAGGCGCTGGGCGCGGCGCTGCACGCGGTTCACGCCCAGCACGGCGTAGGCAATGGCGCCCAGCGTCGGCGCGAACCACACCAGCCCGATCCAACCGGCGGCCGAGGCGACTTCCCGCTTCTCGAGCAGGACATGCGTGGTGACCAGGATGGCGAGGATGAGACCGAGCGGGTAGGCGATTTCGGCGCGGAGACGCACGATGTCGTGCCAGATGTCGATCATGCAGGGTCCGTTGGGGTGGCTCGATGCGCAGATGACTATCACATGCGCGGGGGCGTCAACGGCCAAGCCGATTCCGCGTTGCGCGCGGGGCGGCGGGCTGCCGGGCGTGGGCGCTACCCCTTCGACACGCCGGCATAAGGCGTCCGGTCGGAGATCGGCCCCGGCGCCAGCCCGGCCGTCGGCCGGCGCAGCACGGCCACGGCGGTTTCCTGCAGCATGATGGCGAAGGGGCCGGTATGCATCAGGTCGCGCTGCATCGCTTCGTATTCGGCGACGCGCCTGACCGGGTCCGCCTCCTGCACCGCGGCCAGCGCCCGGGCGGTCAGGTCCGGGTCCGCCCACGCGTTGATCCACGCGGAGGTGCGGTTGCGCGAGGCGTCAGTGTTGTCGTCGTTGACGCAGAAGGTCTGGGCGTTGCTGTGCGGGTCCATGTAGTCGCTGCCCCACAGGCTGATGGCGAGCTGGTGCTGGCGGGCCCGGATCTTGGTCAGCACCTGGCGGCCTTCGCCGGCGATCAGGGTCAGGCGGATGCCGGCCTCGCGCAACTGCGCCTGCAGCGCCTGGGCGATCTCGGCGCGGGGGGATGAGCTTGCGTGGTCGAAGGTGAGCTCGATCCCATCATTGAACCCGGCCTGGGCCAGCAACGCCCGGGCGCGGGCCGGGTCGAAGGCGAAGGGGGTCTCCGTCACGGCGGCGGGAAAGCCGCGGGGCAGGAAGGCCTGGTGGACCCGGAAGGTCTCGGGCACCAGGTTCCGCTCGATGCCCTGGTAGTCGATCGCCCACCGGATGGCCTCGCGCACCTTCGGGATGGCCAAGGCGGGTTGCCGCGTGTTCATCGACAGATACATCAGCGACGCCTTGGGCTCGGCGATGACCTGAAGCTCCGGGTTCTTGCGGGCGATCGCGATCTGCTCGGGCAGCAGGTCGCGGGCGATGTCGGCGTCGCCTTTCTGGACCAGCAGAAGCTGGACGGACGGGTCCGCGACGTGGCGGATCAGGACGCGCTTCAGTTTCGGCGGCGTGGGGTGATGCGGGTTGGCATCGAGGGCCACCAGCTCGCTGGCGCGCACGGACCGCAGCATGAACGGGCCGGACCCGGCGCTGTTGGTCCTGAGCCAGGCGTTGCCGAGGTCCCCGTTCACGGCATGCGCCATGGCCTGCGCTTTTTCCACGACGCCGCCGACGGCCGCCGAAAGGCAATACAGCAGGAAAGTCGGCGCCTGGCGCTGCGCGATCTCGATCACCAGGGTGCGTGGCCCGGTCGCGCGGATGCGGCTGGCGACGGCATCCGGCGTGGCGCCGGCCGCAGCCGGGAAGAACTGCCCGATGATGAAGCCCGGCGCCTTGTTCAGGATGACGGCGCGCTGCAGGCTGAACGCCGCGTCCTCGGCGGTGACGGGGTTGCCCGAGGCGAATGTCGCGCCGTCACGCAGGATGAACGTCCAGGTCCTGCCGTCGGGCGAGGTGGACCAGGACGAGGCGAGCTGGGGCTCGATCCGTGTCGGGTCGGACGCCGCGGGGGTGACGAGCTTCTCGTAGATGTTGCCGCAAATCTCGCTGCCCGAATATTCGAACGATTCCTGCGGGTCGAGGCTGATGATGTCGTCGATCCGCTTGGCCATGACGAGCGTGTCGCGTGGCGTGTCGGCAAAGGCCCTGGTCCACAGCAGGGGGGCAGCGGCGGCGGCGATGGCGGCGCGGCGGGTGAGCATGGCTGCGGCTCCTGCAAGAGAAAGGGGTGGATCAAGAAATGTCGTGATTTATGCATAAGGTTAGACTGTTGCCGTTGACGCATTTTGATGATTGACATGACGATCGTTTGACGAGGAATTTACGGCAACGGGCGCGACGTGAAGCGCTCCGGTCTTTGTCCCACCTTCCCCATGGAGATCGCAGTGCTCAACCAAGCCACCCAGCCCAGCTGGATGTCATACGTGCCGTTGACCGTGACCACGCTGGCCGGCAACAACCAAAGCTATACGGCCCCTGCGAACGTCGTCGCGCAAGAGATCGTCATGAACGGCAACGGCGATTCCACGACATCCAATGCGTCGACCCTGCTGATCGTCGCCAATGGCGCCGGCGACTCGGCGACGACATCGTCGGCCAACGTGGCCTTCGTCGCGAATGGTTCGGCGGACAGCCTGACGCTGACCGGCCACGGAGAGACGGCAACGGTCGATCTGACGCACGAGCCGACGGGCGCTGCTGCGGCGATGCAGATCGTCTCGTCGCTGAACCTGATCGATGTGTCGACCGTGCTGACGCCGGTCTGCAGCCTGCCGGGCTACGGCAGTGGCCAGGGTTGCGGCGGCGGCTCGGGGCAATGGGGCGGTCAATATGGCGGGGGCAGCGAATACGGTGGAGGCAGCGAATACGGCGGGGGCAGTCAATACGGCTGGGGCGGCCTGTATGGTGGGGGAGGCGCCAATTACGGCTACCGTATCCAAAGCTATTGCGGCGCGTCGGGCACGGCGCAGCTCGACGTTACCGGCGATCACAACAAGATCGTCCTGGGCAACTACTCCGTTGGCCTGACGGTGACGGGGCACCTGAACCTGGTCGTGGGCGGCTCGGCCAGCTCTACGGTGACTTTCTCGACCAATGCCGCCGCCGCCAACGTCGTCGTCGGCGGCGCCGGGGCGATGGTGGTCACCAGCTCGGCCGCGGTGACGGACGTGATCGGCGGCTCGGGGTCCATGACGCTCGCCATCGACGGCCCGGCGGCCAACATCGTCGGCGGCTCGGGCTTCCTGTCGGGGACGATCCATTCGGATGGCGGCGTGCTGCAGACCGGCAGCGGCACGGCCAACGTGACCATCACCGGCTATGGCGTTGAAGTGGCGACAGGCAGCGGCGCCGGCGTCATCAGCTATGGCGACGGCACGTCCAACAGCGCCGGCGGCATCCTGTACAAGGCCAATGCGTCAGGGTTCGAGACGTTCAACGTCCGCGCCAACGGCTCGACCGTCTATGGCGGCGACGTGATCAACGCCTATGGCTTCGGCATCGTCGTGGCCGGGCGGGCGCAGTTCCTGACGGATGCCGGCGGTTCGATCGCCGCACGGTTCCAGGGCGCGGGCAACGGCGTGTATGCGTCGCTGCTGCCGGACCCGGACCTGACGGCGGCGCTGCTGGCGGCCAATCCCTTCGCGCTGCCACCGGGGCTTGCGTCGACCGGCGGGTCCGGTTCGGGGTCGTCCCAGCTGGGCGGCGGCTACGGATCGTCACAGAGCTCGGGCTGGGGCTGGGGCGGGAGCTGGGGGTGCGGAAGCGGGGGCCAGCGTCAACCGCCCGCGCGCACGATCAACTTCAATGTCACCGGCGGCTCGGTGTATTCGGACAGCGTGACCATGAGCGTCACGGTGAACGGCAGCAACGACTCGCTGTATGGCGGCACGGTCGGCCAGAGCTACGTGATCCAGACTGGCCACAACAACTCGATCTGGGCAGGGGCCGGCAACAACGTCTACACGGGCGATGGCCAGGCCAATGTGCTGGAATACTACAAGGCGCCGGGCCAGGTTTACGTGAACTTCGCGCAGGGCTTGGCTCAGAACGGCTACGGCGGGGTCGATACGATCAGCAACCTGTATTGGGCAGAGGCCGGGTCGAACAGCACGCTGGTCGGCGGCGCGCACGACGCGATCCTGACGGCGATTGGCAGCGCGGCCACGCTGGTGGGCGGGTCCGGCAACGACGTGCTGACGGCGCGCGGCAGCGGCAACCACCTGTTCGCCGGCAGCGGCAACGACACGCTGCACGCGACCGGCATCGACAGCGATTTCGCGGTCGGCGGCGCCGGCGCCATTCCGGCATCGACGATCATCGCGCAGGACTATGCGGGGGTCACGGGCTCGTTGACGTTCCTGGCCGGAACCCCGGCGTCCAAGCTGTGGTTCACGCAGGACGCTGCGGGCGACCTGGTGATCGATGTGCTGGGCACGACGAAGTCGGTGACGGTGCAGACCTGGTTCGCGCCAGGCGGCAGCCAGTTGGCGAACGTGTTCGCCGGGTCGGCCGCATTGACCAATGCGGGCGTGAATGCAGTGGAGGCGTCCATGGCGAGCTATCAATCGACGCATGCCGGTTTCAACCCGTCGACCGCGACGGCGCTGCCGACGGATGCGGGGATCGCCGCGGCGTATGCGGCGAACTGGCATTGAAGCGGTATCGTTCCGGGATTGACTGATAGCCAATACCGTCGCTGCGAGGAGCGCCTGCGACGAAGAGACCGGTCCGGCGGTCGACCTGGACGGTCGATTGGCGGCTGGAACATCCGGGCCGGGGATGTTACGCTTCCGGCAGGAAACAAACCGTCTGCGGAAACACATGTCCGAAACGCAACAAGACGAGTGGGTGACCGACACCCTCGGGATCGATCCAGCGAGCTATGCCGGGGGTTCGCCGGGGCGTGGCGACGCCCCAGGCGGGCCGAAGCCGGGCAAGGGCCTGCTGAGCGCGTTCGCCGACGCCGTCAAGTCCGCGGTCTCGACGCCGAAGGATGAGCCTGCCCCCCTGCTCGGGTCGGCGCAGCAGAAGCGGTCGGAGGGCAAGCTCGCCAAGCTGGCGGCGCCGGACCAGGAAAAGTACAAGGCCATGCTGGCCCAGGCCAAGACGCAGAACGAGAAGGACTATTTGGCCAAGGGACTGGCGTCGGGGCATTCGGTCGCGGAGCTGGCGACCTTCCAGGCCAAGATCTCGGGCAAGAGCGAGAAGTGGCTGCAGGACAACCTGGCCCTGACCGGCAACTCCAGCGGCAAGGGCGTCAAGCAGCAATGGGCGATGTCGTGCAACGCGACCACGGCGCAGGCGGTGAAGGGCCAGCTCGACCCGCTGTATGCGTTGAAGCTGCACGAGGACAACAAGAACGTGAACGCCGCGGACGGCGATGACCCCAGGAAGAAGAACAAGGCGCTGGCCGACGAGCAGAAGGCGATGCTGGAAAAGGCGGACCCGGACGGCAGCGCGGGCGGGCTGGCCTTGCCGCGGGACCATGACGACCAGCACCAGGGCCGCTGGAACACCGACCTGCTGAACGACATGAAGGACGTGACCGGGGTCAGCTACGCGAACAAGAAGATCGGCGTGGAGACGACGCTGGATGACGGGATCAAGGAGATCGACACGCATCTGGACAAGGGCACGCCGGTGCCGATCGTGATCGGCAACAAGGTCGACGAGTACACGCATTACGTTCTGGTGACCAAGTGCACCCAGAAGCCGCCGAAGGTGTACACCATCCATGACCCGTGGTCCGGCAAGACCTACAAGCGGACGGCGGAGCAGTTGTCGAAGGGCAAGCTGGACATCGCCGGGTCGAACCAGGTCTCGGCGATCGAGATGCCCACCGAGGAGGCGGTGAAGTGAGCGACGAGGTCACCCGCGAGGCGCTGCTGGCGCTGACGCCCGACGTCTACCTGGCGCAGGGGTTCCTGGCGCCGGACAACGAGCCATGGCCGGAACTGCAGGGCGAGTGGGCGACGGCGGCGGCCACCCGGCTGCTGCTGGCCGAAGCCGCCCCGCAGGAGCTGGGCCTGACGGTCGAGGCCTATCGCCAGGTGCTGCCGATGCATGACGACGAAGCGGCGCCGGAGCAGGCGACGGAGGCGCTGGCCGAGGCGCTGCCGGTGGTGGCGCAACTGATCGGGCAGACCAACAACGAGGGGATCGTGACATGGGCACGCGGCTGCGCGGCGCAGGTTCGGCAGGATGGCGACATCGCGGCGCTGGTGCTGCACATGGAGTCCACGCTCAAGCAATACGCGCTGCTGGCTTCGTTGCCGCAGCCGCCGTCGCCTTCGCCCTGATGAGCGGACCGGGCGAGGCGGCGGGCGGGCTGCGGCTGCGGATCGGGCGCGCGACCATCGACGCGTCGGCGCATGCGGCGGTGATGACGGCGATCACCGAGGCGAACGCGCGGGCGCGGGTGGCGGGGCTGCCGGACGAGCTGACGCCCGCGGTGATCGACGTGGCGAAGGCCGAGGCGCTGCTGGCCGGGCTGGGCGCGGCGAGTGCGCTGGGGGGCCGGGCGCTGATCCTGGACGCGGTGTCGCTGGGCATCTCGGCCGCCTCGCCGACGTCGGCGGACAGTTATCGCGCGCCCGTGCGGCTGGCCGTCACCAGCGATCACGGCGACAGCGTGATGGCGCGGGCGGAGGTGGCGGTGGATTGCGCGCTGGCGCGGCGCCGGGCAGAGGCGGCGCGGGGCCGGGCGCCGGGGGCGGATGCGGAGGTCGCGCGGCTGTCGGCGGCGGTGAAGACCGGCGATGCGGCCGCGCGGGCGGCGCTGACGCCGGCGCAGGCGCTGCGCTATGCGGTGGCGCGGACCTGGCAGATGAATGCCGAGGCCGTGGTGGGATGCGCGCCCGGCGACCGCGCGGCGATGGCGGACCGGGATGCGGCCGTGGCGGCGGCGAAGGCGGCCAACCTGCCGCGGGGGTCTATGGGGTAGCCGCCGGGTCCGGCGTCAGCGCGGCGATCATCGCGTACTGGCGTTCGGTGGCCAGCAGATGCTGCAGGAACGCGTCGAGGTCGGCCGGCGTGCGGATGACGCCGGTGCATTGGCCTAGCCAGTCGACCAGCGCCGGGTTGCTGGGCTGACGGATGGCGTTGGCGACCACGGCCAGGGCCTCGGCCAGGGTCTCATGCATGCGGGCGGCGGTCGTGCCGGTGTGCAGGGGCAGCACCTGGCGGATGGCTTCGGCGGTCAGCGAAAGCTCCTGCGGGGACAACTGCGCGGCCAGGAACCGGGTGCTGGCCGCGGTGGCATACTCGGACATCAGCTGCGGCCGCGGCGCGCCTTCCGCAGTCGTGTAGCCGTCGGCCAGATAGCGCGCCGGGGTCAGTGCCAGCAGCTCTGCGCGGGTGAATGAGGCCATGGCGGGTTACCTCGTGGACTTGGGCGGGAACACGAAGGTCAACTTGTGGAAGGTGTTGACGTCGAGCTTGCCTTGTTTGATGTCGTCCTCGGAATAGTCCTTCGTCACGCCGCCCATCGGGTCGTGGATCGAGAACATGCGCGGCGGCCCCGGTTTCACGCCCGTCACCAGGGCGGCGTGCGCGCCGGGATCCTTGTCGCTGCCGACGTCGATCGGCACGGGCATGCCCTTGTTGAAGTTTTCCTCGATGGTGTTCAGGGCATCGTCGATCGGGACGTCCCTGCCGATCTTCTTCTTGTCGAACTGCAGGCCCTGGTCGGCGAAGTTCGTGTTGAGCTGGTCCTGGTAGCTGCTGCCCTCGCCGTCCTTGGCGTCGTCGCGGGCGGCGGCCTTGCCGCCCTTGTCCTCCAGCATCTTCTTCTGGTCCGCCGCCATCGCCGGGTTCTTTGCGGTGGGGTCGTGGTCGTCCGCTTCCTGGAAATCGGGATTCTGCTCGCGCAGCTTCATCGCGTAGATCGGGTCCAGCTCGCCCTTGATGGCCTCGACGGACGTGGGCGCGCAGGAGTCGCTCCACTGCTGCTTGATGCCCTTGCCGCTGGTGTCGCCGACGAGGCGGGCGTGGTCGTTCAGCCAGTCCTGGTCCATGCCGCCGATCTTCTGCGCGAACTCGTCCACCTCCTGCGGGGTGTGCCCGGCGGCGATGGCCTTCGTCAGCATCTTGCGCTCGGCGTCGGACTGCGCGTTGTCCAGCAGGGCCTGGACCTTGCCCTTGTCCTCGGGCGGCATCTTGTCCATGGCGTCGTCGGCCCGGCTCTGCGGCAGGTCGGGCGGCAGGGCGGATGTGCCGGTGACGGCGCGATCGATGGCGCGGCCGGTGGCGAAGACCTTGTCGGCGACGGCGGACCCCGCGGCGCCGATGCCGTCGGCGATGGCGCCCAGGGTGCTGCGCTCCTCGGGCGCCGGGGTGGGGCTGGCGGGGTCGGCGGGCGTGCTGTCAGGGGTGTTCGGGGCGTTCGGGGCGTTCGGGTCTGGCGGGTTGTCGGCGTTGGGGTCGGGCGCGCCGGCCACGGGCGCGCCTGCGTCCGGGATGTCGGCGTCGTGGTTGCCCCCATCCGGGGCGCCGCCGTCTGGTGTGCCGCCGTCTGGTGTGCCGCCGTCCGGAGTTCCATCCGGGGCGGTGTCGGCGGGCGGGGGTTGGCCGCCGCCGCCTTCCTTGTCGTCGCCTGGGGCCTGGTAGTCACGCGGATCGACCTGGAGGGTGTCGGTGACCCAGTCGTGCTGCGCTTCGGTGGGACCGTCCGGCGTCTGGGCGTCCGGTTCTTGGGTGCCGGGCGATGGGGCGTCGGGTTCCTGGGCGTCGGGTTCCTGGGCGTCCTGGGGGGTCGTCTGGGCGTCGTCCGGCGCATTGGCAGCCGGTGTGGCGTTCGGTTGATCGGCCGCTTGGGGGTCCGGCGGGTTGGCGTCCGGGGTGGGATCCGGCGTGGGCTCTGGAGTGGGGTCGGGCGCAGGGTCAGGCGCAGGGTCAGGCGTAGGGTCAGGCGGGGGGTCGGGCGCAGGATCGGGGGCTGGCGCGTCCGCTGGAGGATCGGCAGTCGAATCGGACACCGCGCATTCCTAAGCTATCTGTTACGATAACGTTATCATAGCGGGTTGCGCCGGTCCAGGGGTATTCGCGGCGGCCCGCAGGCTTATTCCAAATCTGAGTGGTCATGACCCGTCATCGCGAGCCGCCCTTGCGGCGTGGCGATCCAGGGGCCGAGAGCGTTGCAGGTAGCCCCTGGATCGCTTCGCCAAGCGGCTCGCGATGACGGCGGTGGGAAGGGTCAGGTACCGGAGCCTTGGTGACACTGCCGCTGCGACGAGATCCCCGGGACGGGCAGGCCCCGGGGATGACGTGGTTGGTCATGGTCCCAGAGCCCCGCCAGCTTATCGCCGCCCGAACACCTTGATGATATCGTCCACCAGCGTGTCGTGGTCGCGCAGGATCGCGTCGTGACCGGGGTTCCACAGGTTCAGCCCGGCGAGCGGCGGGTTCCCTTGCGCCGGGGCGACGTCGGCGCGGAACGAGTAGACGCCGCGGATGCGGACCAGCTCGGTCTGGGCGGACTTCGACAAGTACCAGTTGCCGAACAGCTCGGCGGCGTTCGGGTGCGGGGCGTTCGCCAGCAGCATCATCGGGTAGTTGACGAAGGGGATGCCCTCTTTCGGGTAGACCGGCCGGATCGGCGCGCCCTGCCCGACCCGCAGCGGATAGTCGTCGAGCGAGTCGATGATGCCGACCGCCGTCTCGCCGCGGGCGACGGACTGGCCGACGGCGGCATAGGCGCTGAACACCTTGGGCTGCTGCGCGGCCAGCGCCGGAAGGTAGGCGGGCGGCAGCGCCTGCTTCATGTAGGCGAACTGCACCCACGACGTGCCGCCCGTCGTCACGGGCGCCATGCTGAGGTTGTTCTTCCATTTCGGATCGGCGAGGTCCGCCCAGCTGCGCGGCGCGTCGGCCTCCGAAACCGAGCCGGTGTTGTAGATGAAGTACATCAGCGCGCCGGATGCGCCATACCACCAGCCGTCCTGCTTGGCGTTCGGCGTGAACATGGCGGCCTGGGGCGGGGTCCAGGGACGGACCATCTTGGCGTCTACCAGGCGCTGGGTCAGGGCTTCGTCGGTGATGATCGTAAGGTCGGCCTGCGTCTTGCCGGCCTGGCTCTCGGTCAGCAGGCGTTCATACAGCCGGCCGGTGACGGCGCTGATGACGGAGACCTGGATGCACGGGAAGGCCTGCTGGAACTTCTGCACGACCTGGCGCTCGTCGGTGTCGCGCTGGGCGGTGTAATAGGTGACCTTGCCCTCCGCGCAGGCGGCGGCGACCAGGGCGGGCGTTGCGATGGTTTCGCCATCGATGACCGGGGATTGGGCATGGGCCTGGGGCCCGGCCAGCAGGGCGGCGGCAAAGGCGAGGGCCTTCAGTCGACGGGTCATGGGGCAGCTCTTTCCAGGGGGGCCAGGCGCATGATGAGGTTGCCGAACGCATCGGCCGTGACGGTGGCGCACGGGCCGATCACGGTGGTGGTCTCGGTTTCGGTGATCAGCGCCGGGCCGGACAGCGTGGCGCCGACCGGCAGGCGGTCCCGCGCGTAGACGGGGGTCGACACGTAGCCGCCGGCTTCGGCGAACCAGGCGTCGCGGCGCCCGGTCAGCGGGTCGGCGGCAGCCGTCATGCTGGCGTCGAAGCGGACCTCGGTGACGGACGGCGGCGCCACCACCCGGATGCGCCAGGAGACGGCTTCGACGGCGAGCATCCCCAGGCTGCGGGCAAAGCGCTCGCGGTAGCGGGTGTCGAACAGGGCGCGCAACGCCGCCGCATCCCGGTCCCGAACCGCGTCCAGCGGGATGGGCACGCCGATCTCGAAGCCCTGCCCGGCGTAGCGCATGTCGACCGTCAGCTCCGTGCCGATCTCCGAGTCCGTGACGCCGCCCTCATGCAGGATGGCGCGGCCCCGGGCGTCCAGCTCGGAGACGATGGCGTCCACCGTAGCCCAGTCCAGCGCATCCAGCGGCGCCACCAGGCTGCGGGTGAACTCCACGCTGCGCGGGGCCACCAGCATGCCGATGGCCGACGCGACCCCGGCGCCGCGCGGGAAGATGACCTCTTTCACATTCAGCAACCGGGCCAGCGCATAGGCGTGGACGGGCCCCGCGCCGCCGAACGCGACCATGCGGTAGCTGTTCGGGTCCGTGCCGGCTTCGGCGATGTGCACGCGCGCGGCCGTCGCCATGTTGTTATCCACCACGCGCGTGATGCCGGTGGCGGCCTGCGTCGCGTCCAGGCCCAGCGTGTCGCCGAGCCTTTGCAGAGCGGCGACCGCGAGCGCCGGGTCGAGCTTCATGCGCCCGCCCAGGAACCCGTCCGGCGCCAGATAGCCGCGCACCAGGTCCGCGTCGGTCACGGTCGCATCGAGGCCCCCGGCGCCGTAGCAGGCCGGGCCGGGTACCGCGCCGGCGCTGCGGGGTCCGACCGCGAGCAGGCCGAGATGGTCCGCCGTGGCGATGCTGCCGCCGCCGGCGCCGATCTCGATCAGCTCGATCACCGGGATGCGGAGCGGCAGCCCGCTGCCCTTCTTGAAGCGGCGGATGCGGGCGGCCTCCAGCTCATGCGTGCGGTGCGGCTGCCCGGCGTGGATCAGGCTGATCTTGGCGGTCGTGCCGCCCATGTCGAAGGCGATCACGTTGTCCCAGCCGGCCTGGCGCGCCAGGAAGGCCGCCCCCATCGCCCCGGCGGCGGGGCCCGATTCCACCAGGGCGATCGGCTGGTCGCTGGCGGCGCGGGCGGTGGTGATGCCGCCGTCCGACAGCATCACGAACAGCGGCACGCCCAGCGAACGCTCCAGCTCCAGCAGATAGCGGTTGGCGATCGGCGCGATATAGGCGTTGGCGGCGCACGTGGAGAAGCGTTCGTACTCGCGCACCTCGGGCGCAATCTCGGACGAGGTGCAGACGGACATGTCCGGGAACGCGGCGAGCACGATGGCCTTGGCGCGGGCTTCATGGGCGGGGTTGCGGTAGCTGTTGAAGAACGCGACGGCGACGGACCTGATCCCAGCATCGTGCAGCATCGCGGCGGCGTCCAGGACGTCCTGTTCGTTCAGCGGCAGCACGACGCTGCCGTCGGCGCCCAGGCGCTCCCGAATTGGCCTGCGGAAGCGGCGTTCGACCAGCGGCGCCGGGCGTTCGAGCTGCAGGTCGAACGTGTCGTACCGCAGCTCGGTGCCGATCTCCAGCACGTCGCGGTAGCCGTCGGTGGTCAGCATGCCGACGGGCACGCCCCGCCGCTCGATCAGCGCGTTGGTGACGAGGGTGGTGCCGTGCACGACCTGGCCCACGGGCACGTCCAGGGCGGCGAGGCCTTCGATGATCGCGCGGCGCGGGTCGTCAGGCGTGGTCAGCAGCTTGTTGAGGATCAGGGTCCGGGTTTCCATGTCGTAGACGGCGATATCGGTGAAGGTGCCGCCCACGTCGGCGCCGGCCAGGTAGCGGGTCATGCCTCGCTTCCCCACTCCCTGCGATCAGAACGAAAATCGCATATGGCCATTCCCCGTCGCCATACCGTCATGGCCGGGCCCCGACCCGGCCATCCACGCGCGGACAACCGCTCGGGTGCCGGGAATGAAAGTACGATGTTTCAGCCCCTTCGCTTTGTCCCCCCTGAACCGCGTGGATGCCCGGGTCGGAGCCCGGGCATGACGAACTCGGAACCACTTCGCCGTGTGCGATCGAGCTGCTGAGATCAGGGAGGGGCAGGGCTGGATTTGTCGTCGAACCGTAGATTTCGATGGCCGCTTCTGCGGAAATCAGTTCGGCGTCGAGGTCGCGCTGGACCGCGGCGCGGTCGCGGGATCTGGGGTCGCCGAAGCCGCCGCCGCCGGGGTAGCGGACGTGCAGGCGGTCGCCGCCCTTGATCGGGCTTTTGCCCTTCAGCGGAAAGCCGGACTCGTTGCCGTTCCACACGACGCGGGACGGCGCCCCCGCCAGGCCGCCGCGCACGCCAAGCGCTGGGTGCAGCCGGCGTTCGACCAGCAATGACAGGGTGCCGGGCTGGCCGGTCGCCAGCTCGACTTCCACATCCTGCCCCAGCCCGCCGCGGAACTGCCCGGCGCCGCCGGAATCCCGCGCCAGCTCCTTCCGCCAGATCCGCAACGGCGACAGCGCCTCGATGATCTCCATGGAGCCGCAGACGACGTTGCTGGGGAAGCAGGTGGCCGACAGCCCGTCCTGCGCGGCCCGGGCGCCCATGCCGCCGTTGATGAACAATATGGCGGTGTAGCGCCGGCGGTTCTCGCGATAGCCGGAGATGATGACCCGCAGCGTCGGCGCGCTGCCGGATTCGGCGATCACCGCGTCGCCCAGCACCGGGGCCAGCGCCTTGTACAGCGCGGCCGCCAGGCAGTGCCCGACAAGCTGCCGCGCATAGACCGCCGCCGGCCGGCGCGGGTTCAGGATCGACCCCTCGGGCGCGCTGACATGGATCATGCGGTAGGTGCCCTCGTTGCGGGGCGTGCCGGGGTCCAGCGCGCATTTGATCGGGTAGCAGGTGTAGGCCTCGGTGTAGTTCATCACCGTGTTCAGCGCCCGGCCGACCTCGGGCGAGGTGCCGGTGTAGTCGATGAACAGCTCGTCGCCGCGCACGTCGACCGTGACCTCGATATGCACCGGCTCCTCGCCGGTGCCGTCCAGGTCGACGGCGCTGCGGTAGACGCCGTCCGGGATGGCCGCGATGGCGGCGCGCATCAGGCGCTCGGTGCGGGCGCAGATTTCGACGGAGATGGCGGCCAGATCGTCGATCCCCTCGCGTAGGATAAGCTCCCGCAGGCCGCGGGCGGCGGCGTCCCCGGCGGCGATCTGGGCGGCGATGTCGCCGATCACCTGGTCCGGCAGGCGGGAGTTGCCGCGGATGATCGCCTCGATGTCGGTGTTCGGCACCCCCTGCTTCACATACAGCAGCGGCGGCAGCAGCAGGCCTTCCTCGAACAGCTCCTTGGTGTCCGCGGACCACAGCGCGCCGCCCATGTCGGCCATGTGGGCGATGCTGCCGGTCCAGGCGACCAGGCGGCCCTGCAGGAACACCGGCGCGATGATCGTGATGTCCGGCAGGTGTCCGGACGTAAGCCACGGGTCGTTGCAGATGCCGACGTCGCCGTCGTGCCACTCCGCGGCGGGGCGGATGCCCAGGAAGTGCGCCATGGTGCGGGACAGCGTCATGTTGAAGCTGGGGATGCCGATGGTGTTCTCGGCGATGGCGTTGCCCAGCGCGTCGAAGATCACGCAGGCGAAGTCGTTGCTCTCACGCACGATGGGCGAGAACGAGGTCCGGCGCAGCGTGGCGGCGGCCTCGTCGGCGATGGCGACGAGGCGGGTCCAGACGACCTGGAGCGCCACGGGGTCGTCGACGATGGAGGGGCGGGCGTCCATGGGTGCTCCTAAACCTCGATACGGTCGCCGCGGATGAGCTGACCCACGAGGACGACGGCCAACAGGATCAGACTCTGCACCAGCGCCATGGCGGCGACCAGACCAGTGGAACCGCGCTGCCAGAAGTCGAACATCGCCAATGAGAACAACTGCGTGCCGGAGGTATACAGGAACAGCGCCGTCGCCAGCTCCCGGAACGACAGCACGAACAGCAGGATCATCGCCGACACGATGCCCGGGCGCGCCAGCGGCACCACGATCACGCGCAGCGTCATCCAGAACCCGGCCCCGGACAGGCGCGACGACTCCTCCAGCTCCGGGTGGATCTGCACCAATGACCCGGCGATCGCCCGCGTGGCCTGCGGCGCGAACTGCGACACGTAGGCCAGCACGATGATCCAGATCGTCCCGTACAGCCCAATGGGAATACTGATCCAGGACCACAGATAGCCCAGGCCGATGATGATCCCGGGGATCGCGACCGGCAGCACGGTGATCAGGTCCAGCGCGCGCCGCCCCGGCAGCCGTGTCCGGTGCACGATGTACGACACGATGAAATACAGCGCCGCCCCGATGACCGTCGTGCCGAACGAGACACTGAGCGAGTTCCACAGCGTGCCCGACACGACGGGGTCGCTGAAGGCGATGGCGAACTGCTCGAAGGACAACTGGGCCGGGTCGAGGATCGCCTTGACGGTGCTGAAGAACACGTTCCGGCGCAGTGCGATGAACAGCAGCGCGGCATAGGGCAGGATGACGACCAGCAGCAGATACGCGAACGCCGCGGCCGCCAGCGGGATGCGCGCTGCCCCGAGGCTGACCGGGCGGACCCGCTGCCCCTTGCCGGCGACGGTGATGTGGCTGCGGCGGGACGCGACCTTGTGCTGCACCAGCACCAACGCGACCGTCAGCAGCAGCATCATGACGCCGAGTGCCGAAGCCTCGTTCACCTTGGGCGGCGTGAAGCCGATCAGGTCCCAGATGCGGACGGCGATGAAATGCAGGTTGCCAGGCTCGCCCAGCACGGCGGGGATGGCGAACAGCTCGACCAGCAGCACGAACACCAGCAGGCTCGATGACAGCAGGGCCGGGGAGATCAGCGGCAGGGTGATCTGCCACAGCACCAGCAGCCTGCCGGCGCCGGACATGGCGGCGGCTTCCTCCAGCGTCGCGTCCATGTTCCGCAGCGCTGCCGAGACGAACAGGTAGACGTACGGCGCGTAGTAGATGGCGTAGGCGAAGCCGATGCCGCCGAAGGAATAGATGTTCAGCGTGACCGGGATGCCCGTGGCGCGCAGCACGATGTTCAGCATGCCGGCCCGGGGCGAGGCCAGGATGTCCCAGGCGAAGGCCCCGACCAGCGGCGGCACGAACAACGGCATGACGGCGACGACATCCAGCGCGCGGCGGCCCGGCAGGTCCGTGCGGACCGCCAGCCACGCCAGCGTCGCGCCGATCGCCGTCGCCCCCGCTGTGCCGGCCAGCGCAGCCCCCAGCGTGGCGGCCAGCAGCGGGGCGAAGCCGCCGCCCTGCAGCACGTCGCGGTAGTTCTGCAAGGTGAGGCCGGACCAGTCGACGTGCAGCGCGCGGGGGGCTTCCGACAGGAACGAGCCCAGCACCAGGACGCCGACCGGGAGCACGATCAGCACGCCCAGCAGCAGCAGAAGCACGCCGACGGCCAGGGTCGGGAGGGTGCGGCCCGTCATCCTCCGGGGATGATCCGGGCGCGGCCGGGCGCGATGCGGAGCAGGGCCGGGGTGTTGGGCGGCAGCGGCTCGTCGGTGCCGAGGACCAGGACGTCGAACGGCGCGCCGTGCAGCGCCACGGTGTAGCGGGTCGCGGTGCCCTGGAAGCGGGAGTGTAGCACCTGCACCGCGTGGGTGGGTCCGTCCGGGGCTGCCCCGGGCGGGTGCAGGGTGCAGTCCTCGGGGTGGATGACGATCTCGACCAGGCCGGCGACGGGGGCGTCGTGGCGGGCCTCGATCTCCAAACCGGAGGCGGTGCGGATGCGGGCGGCGCCGGGTCCGGCGGCGCCCAGCACGGTGGCCGGCAGGATGTTGGCGGCGGCGATGAACTCGGCGACGAAGCGGGTGCGGGGTTCGCGGTACAGGTCCTGCGGCCGGCCGGTCTGCACGATGCGGCCCTGCTGCATGACGACGATACGGTCGGCAAGCTCCACCGCCTCGGCCTGGTCATGCGTCACGTACACGCTGGTCAGCCCGGTGCGCCGCTGCAGCGCCTTCAGCTCGACGCGAAGGCGCTCGCGCAGCTTCAGGTCGAGGTTCGACAGCGGTTCGTCGAACAGCAGCAGCGCCGGCTCGGACACCAGGGCGCGGGCCAGCGCCACGCGCTGCATCTGGCCGCCCGAAAGCGACGTCGCGGCCCGCGGCCCCGCCCCGCACAGCCCGACGAGCTCCAGCACCTCGTCCGCCCGCCGCCGCCGCTCCCGCATCGGCACGCGCCGGACCCGCAACGGATAGGCGACGTTCTCGAACACCGT
>JAYUCA010000110.1:0-1614 GCA_043740535.1 Rhodospirillales bacterium
AGGGAGGTGCGGGCCGGGCACGGCCATGGCGGCGCGCGGTCGCTGCACATGGGCGGCACGGCGCTGGTGGCGGCGATCGACGGGGTGCTGGACAAGGGCCGCCTGGTCGCCGCGCGGCTGTTGCAGGCGGAGCCGGGCAGCGTGCGGTTCGAAGCCGGGTCATTCCGGATCGACGGCCGCAGCGTCAGCCTGATGGAGGTCGCCCGCGCCGCCATCGACCCGGCGCCCGGCGGCGAGGCCGGCGGCCTGGACTCCTACGCCTGGACGCCGCTGGATCTCATCACCTTCCCCAACGGCACGCACGTGGCGGAGGTCGAGGTCGATCCGGACACCGGCGCCCTAGCACTGCTGCGCTACACCGGGGTCGACGATTTCGGCGCGGTGGTGAACCCGATGCTGCTGGAGGGTCAGATCCAGGGCGGCCTGGCGCAGGGCATCGGCCAGGCGATGCTGGAGCGCACGGTGTATGACCCGTCCAGCGGTCAGCTGCTGACCGGCTCGTTCATGGACTACACGCTGCCCCGCGCCGCCGACCTGCCGCCGCTGTCCGTGCATCTGAACGGCATCCCCACGAACGCGAACCCGCTGGGCGTGAAGGGCGCCGGCCAGGCCGGGGCGATCGCCGCCCCGCAGGCCGTCGTCGCCGCCGTGCTGGATGCGCTGCGTCCGCTGGGCGTGCGCCACCTGGACATGCCGCTGACGCCGGAACGGGTCTGGCGGGCGATTGCCGAGGCTTCCACCCTGTCACCGGAGCCAAAATGACCGACGCTACACCGATCTATGAGGTCTTCGCGCTCCGCTACGCCATGCGCGACGCGCTGCGCTCCAACCACTTCATCGGCGGCGACCCGCATGACGGCCCGATGCCGATGGATTACTTCCTGTGGGTCATCAAGGGGCCGGGCCGCGTCGTCGTGGTCGATGCCGGCTTCACCGCCGAGGTCGCGGCCCAGCGCGGGCGCACCTTCCTGCGCTGCCCCATCGATGCGCTGCGTCTGCTGGGGGTTGACGCGGATGACGTGAAGGATGTGATCCTGACGCATCTGCACTACGACCATGTCGGCAACTTCCACCGCTTCCCGGCCGCCGAGTTCCATTTGCAGGAACCCGACCTGCACTTCGCCGTCGGCCGCCACATGCGCTATCGCCATCTCAGCGCGTCGTTCGAGGTGGACGACGTCGTCGGCATCGTCCGGCTGAACTACGCCGGCCGGGTGAAATTGTACAACGGCCCGGTGGAGCTGTATCCGGGCATCACGCTGCACCCGGCGCCGGGCCACTCGGCGGGGCTGCAGTTCGTCCGGGTCAACACGCAGCGCGGCATGGTGGTGCTGGCGTCCGACGTCACGCATTTCTACGAGAACATGGAGACTTACCGCCCCTTCACGACGTGCGTGAGCGTCGCCGACATGCTGGAAAGCTTCGACACGCTCAAGGCTGCCGCGCCATCGCCGCAGCATATCGTGCCAGGGCATGACCCGTTGGTGATGCAGCGCTATCCAGCGCCCAGCCCGGAGCTGGAGGGGATCGTGGTCCGGCTGGATGTGCCGCCGTCGGCTTAGAGCGGCGTAGGGCGGAAAAGCGCAGCGTCATCCGCCACTTCACGCACGAACC
>JAYUCA010000111.1:0-14494 GCA_043740535.1 Rhodospirillales bacterium
CAAGCCCGGCCCCCTGCCGCGCCGCCAGCAACCGTCGCAGGGTTTCCGGCCGGATCAACGGGTTGTCTGCATACAGCACCGCCACGTCGCCGTCGCCGAACAGCGGCGCGGCCTGGAGCGCGGCATGCGCCGTGCCCAGCCGGTCCTGCTGCACAACCACCGCGTGCGGCGCCGCCGCGGCCGCCACCCGCTCCATTCCCGGCCCGGCCACCACCACGATCCGGTCGAACACCTCCAGGCAGCTTCCGATCAGGTGCTGCAGCATCGGGCGCCCGGCAATCGGATGCATTGCCTTTGGCAACGCCGACTTCATGCGGGTACCCAGGCCGGCGGCCAGCAGAACGGCAGTCGTTGTCATACCGCCGGGGTAGCGTCCCGCACCGGCCCGTGTCAAAGCAGGGCTTGTCAAATTTGGTATCAATTTCTGAACGATGACCCGTACATTTCTGATTGACCTCGACGGAACGCTGGTCGATTCCCTCCCGGACATCGTCGCAAGCTGCAACCAGCTCATGGCGAAATTAGGGTTGGCCCCCTTCGCCGCCGCCGACATCCGTCCGATGATCGGCGACGGCGCGGCAGCCCTGGTCGACAAGATCATGACCGCCCGGGGCCGCCCCGCCACCAAGGCGGACGTCGACGCCCTGGTCGCCAGCTACATGGACCACGATGACGGCGCAGCCCGGGCCTACCCCGGCGTGCCCGAAACCCTCGACCAGATGCTGTCCACCGGCTGGCGCCTCGCCGTCTGCACCAACAAGCCCGCAGCGCCCGCCCGCGCGGTGCTCAAGGCGCTCGGCCTGCTGCACCGCTTCGCCGCCATCGGCGGCGGCGACAGCTTCCCCGTCCGCAAGCCCGACCCGGGACACCTGCTCGCCACCCTGAACGACGCCGGCGGCGACCCGGCCCACGCCGTCATGCTCGGCGACCACCGCAACGACATCGCCGCCGCAGCCGCCGCCGGCATCCCCAGCATCTTCGCCGCCTGGGGCTACGGCGCGCCCAGCATGGCGGACGGCGCCGGCGCCATCGCCCATGCCTTCGCCGAAGTGCCAGGCCTCGCAGACCGCCTCCGATCCGGTTGAGTCACGGGGCTGGCTTGTTCGCCAGGTACATCGTCGCCTCGCCGAACCACCGCGTCCGGAACGCGATCCGCACCGGGATCTTCGGCCCGCCCGCCGTCACCGAAGCGAACCACGCCGTCCCCGTCTGCGGACGCCGCAGCCGCTCCCGGTCCTCGTCCAGCATGAACCCGCCCAGTTGCCGCCCCACGAAGTCGCACCGCAGCGCCCGCCCGGCAAAGCTCGATCGCCCGGTCCGCTCAAGCTCCTGCTCCCCGCCCGCCCGCGCCTCCAGCTCCGAAAGCCGCCGGCCGTCGAACGTCGCAAGCCGCCCCTCGCAGCGCCCCGACGTGTTGATCCGGCGGATCAACTCGGCCATCGCGCTCAACGTATCGACCGTGTTCGCCTGGTCCGCCGCAGACACCTGCTCCCGCTCCATCTCGGTTGCCGGCTGCAACTGCCGCACCACCGGCTGCCCATCCCGATACTCGATCTGCGTCACCCGCGGCACGCCGCGCAGCACGCCGCTGCTGTAGAACCTCACGGGCGCCGCGCGCATGCCGACGAACCGCCCCTCGACGACGGTGTGCTGGCGGCTGCTCAGCAACAGCCCGAAGGCGCCCACCGTGCGGTAGTCCAGCCGGATCTCATACCGATCCGCATCCACGGTGAACGCCGCCTCCACGTCGATCACGTTCACCCCGGCGGCATACGCCTCGTAATAGGCCTGGATCGCCCCGCCCGGCTGCGCCAAGACCGGGTTCGTTCCGACTGCGACGCCGCAGAACAGCACGAATAGCGAGAGCAAGCGTGTCATGACATGAAGATGGGGCGGCGCCCACGACAGGGCAATCGAAGGCCCGGCTTGAACGATGGCCGCCGTGAACTGCCATGAAACCGTTCGCCTGCTTCTCGGTGTCCTCTGCGCCTCTGCGGTGAATTTTTCTTGCTTGGAGCGATCGTCACCCGATTGCCGTGGCCCCGGCGCCCGCACCTTGACAGCCGCCCGCCCCGTGCCCCACAAGCCCCGCTCTCCGGCAAACCGGGGCGCGTAGCTCAGCGGTAGAGCATTCGCTTCACACGCGAAGGGTCACAGGTTCAATCCCTGTCGCGCCCACCATGCTCGATTAGCTGACTGCAGGTGAATGCGTCGAGCGACACCGCTATAAGTGTAGCGTGCAGTGAGTGTGCACCCCGACACGCGCGCGAAACATTATTTTGCGCTCAAGCGCTTTTTGAAGGCAGTCATCAAGGGTACCGCCGGCTCGGCTCGCAATCCGGCTGGGAACCCTCTTAGCGCGCACTCCGAAAATAGACGTATGCAACCACAATCTGCGACATTTTTTCCCGACATCGGTGTCGCTATAACCATACACACGTAATCATAATCATGAAATAAGACCCATGCTTGCAGCATCCACCTAATACGTGTAGGCGGTTGCTGCTCGATAAAAAACGGTTGTGGAACCGTCAGACCTAGCCTAGGATTCGGAAATGGAGTCGGACATGCCCGAGTTTGAAAGTGTGAGAGAACGATGGGGGGATGCCATCGAGGCCGGATTCCAGGTGGTGCCAGACGTCCTTCTTCGATATCAGGCAAAACTAGGCTTAGCTCCGTTAGATATCGTGATTTTGCTAAACGTACTTCTCCATTGGTGGTCAACTAAAGAGTTGCCGTTCCCTCGCCTTGCCACTGTAGCAGCACGGGTCGGTGTCTCACCTCGATCTATAGAAAGACGGATCGTTGCTCTTGAAAAACGTGGATTCATTCGGAGATTGCCGCCAGAGCGCCAGATTGACGGAATAACGATACGGAGATTTGACCTTTCTGGAATCGTTACTGAGTTGCAAAACATTGCCCGAAATGACCAGGCCTACGAGGCTCGGCGTAAAAGGCGGGACAAAGTTGCAGCATAACCATGCAGCACGACATAGCGTTGACCAGTCCGACAGGCTGACTTGGTCTTATGCTACGAACTGGGAAGGCTGGGCTCCAAACCCAGCCTTCGGCGCGAGTACGGTAGGCTTCGCCCAGTAGGCTCGATCCGCGACAACTTTTTCGGTTTCCATCACCGAGAAAGCGGAAATTGAACTTGCTGCCCAGACTACCCTAGCGCAACTCTGCCGTCCATCAAAACAGGGCTAGTCCTCGGCTTGACTAGCCAACGTACGAGCCTCGTGCTCCCCCAGATCCCACCAAAGCCCCGCAAACGCCGCGATCCCCTCCCGCGCCGGCGCCACCAGCAGATGCTCGTCCGGCCCGTGCTGCTTGCACCCGTTATACGAGTGCGGCACCCACAGCAGTTGCACCCCCAGATGGTCCATGAACACGTCGTTCGGCAGCCCGCCGCCGCTGTTCGGGATCACCTGCACCCGCTTGCCCAGCGTCGCCTCCATGCTGCGCACCGCCCAGCCCACCCAGGGGCTGTCGGGGTCGCTGCGCCGCGCCGGCATGCGGATGCCATACGGGACGATCGCCACCTCCGGAAAGCCATGCGCATCCAGATGCGCCCGCAGCGACGCCTCGAACGTGTAGGGGTCCACGTCGACCGTGTAGCGGATCTGGCAATGCGCCACCGCATTCGGCGCCACCGCGTTCACCGGGTTCTCCGGCCGGCCTGACAGCATCGCCAGCACGATGAAGCTGGTCCACGCATAGATCTTCTCCGCCGGCGTCAGCCCCGGTTCCCCCCAATGCGGGTCGATCGTCGCCGCCTCGGCGTCGCTCTCCAGCGTGCACCCGTCCAGCATCGCCCGCACGGAGTTGGAGATGCCCGCCGGCGCCCAGTCCCGCACGAGGATGCGGCCATTCCGATCGGCGATGCTGGCGATCGCGTGGCTCAGCACGATGGCCGGGTCCGTCGTCATGCCGCCCCAGTTGCCGGAATGCACCCCGCCCGGCCTGGTATCCACCCGCAGGTCGAAATGGAAGCTGCCCCGCGTGCCCATCGACAGCGTCGGCGTCGAGGCCCCGCTGCGCGGCCCGTCGCTGGCCAGCAGCACATCGGCGGCCAGCGCCTGCTTGTTGGCCTCGACGATCTCGCTCAGCCCCTTCGAACCGCTTTCCTCCCCGGTCTCGATGATCAGCTTGATGCTGTAGCCCAGCGTGCCGCCCCGCTCCGCCAGCACCGCCTCCAGCGCCGACAGGTTGATCGCGTGCTGGCCCTTGTTGTCCGCGCTGCCGCGCCCGTACCAACGGTCGCCCTCCCGGGTCAGCGTCCACGGGTCGAGCCCCTCGCGCCACTGATCCTCCAGCCCCCGCACCGTGTCGCCATGGCCATAGGTGATGACCGTCGGCCCTGCGCCCTCGATCCGCTCCCCCAGCAGGATCGGTCCCGCGCCCGCGACCGGGTTCGGATGGATCGCATAGGTGAAGCCCAGACGGTCGAGCAGCGGCCGCATGCCCTCCTCCAGGTAGCGCGGCAGTTCTGCCGCATGCGCCGGGTCCTGGCTGGTGCTGCGGATCGCAACCAGCGCCGCCAGACGGTCCTCGAACCCGCCATCGTCGAAGAAGCTCAACGCCCGGTCGATCGCACCCTGCCTGCTGCCCATCGCCTGCCCCCGCCCTACGGCGGCCACGCTGGCCGGTCCGCCACACGGACGCAAGGCCGCACGAAGTGCTTCCGTTCAAACACCAACCGGACCAAGTTCAACTCATGATCGTCATGAACATGCACGCCGCCAAGACGCATCTGTCCCGGCTCGTCGATCAGGCCGCCGCCGGCGAGGAGATCATCATCGCCCGCGCCGGCAAGCCGGTGGCCCGGCTGGTTCCGCTCGAAACGCGCACGGTGAAGCCGCAGCGTGTGCTGGGCATACTTGCCGGCGAATTCACGATCCCGGAAGACTTCGATGCTCCGTTGCCAGACGACATACTGGACCTGTTCGAGGGCCTCTGATGCGCCTGCTGCTCGACACTCATGTCCTGCTGTGGGCGGTCCAGGAACCACAGAAGCTGTCCGCAAGCACAACAAGAATACTGCTCGACCCCGAAAATAAGGTCGTCTACAGCGCGGCCAGCATCTGGGAGATCGCGATCAAGGCCAGGCGCATCAGGGCGGATTTCACCGCCCGACCCGAGCGTGTGGCATGGGCGGCGCGCGAAATGGGCTTTCACGAGCTTCTGATCGATGCGCAGACCGCATCCCGCGTCGCAGACCTGCCGCTCCACCACCGTGACCCGTTCGACCGCCTGCTGGTCGCCCAGGCCATGGCCGGCCCCATGCGGCTGTTCACCGCCGACAAGATCCTGCTGTCCTACTCCGAACTCGTGACCCTCGTCGGCTGATCAGACTCATCAGCAAACCTGAGCATGATCGTTTGAGGTTGACCTAATACCAGGGGCATTAAGTAATGACTCGTCATCGCGAGCCCTTGCGAAGCGATCCAGGACCGATAGATCAGGACTGGCCGCCCTGGACTGCTTCGCAAGAGCTCGCAGTGACGATGCGGACCGGTCAATGCTTAACATCCCTGGTATTACTTCTCCCCTCCCGTGAAGAAAGGAAGGGGAGAAGCCTGGGCGCTAGCCCTTCCGCTTGATCACGAGCGGCCCGGCCGCCTGGCAGGTCGGCATCATCTCCAGCCGGTTGATGTTCACATGCGCCGGCAGGTTCACCACCCAGGCCACCGCCTCGGCGATGTCCTGCGGGGTCAGCGGCGTGGTGCCGGCATAGACGGCGGCGGCCTTCTCGGCATCGCCGAAGCGGACGGTGCTGAACTCGCTGCCGCCCACCAGGCCAGGCTCGAGGTCAGTGACGCGTACGCCGGTGCCGACCAGGTCGCACTTCAGGTTCATGCTGAACTGCGACACGAAGGCCTTCGAGGCGCCATACACGTTGCCGCCGGGGTAGGGGTAGGTCGCCGCGGTGCTGCTGAGGTTGACGATGTGGCCCTTGTCGCGCGCCACCATGCCGGGCAGCAGCGCGTGCGTCATGCGGGCCACGCCGAGCACGTTGGTCATGATCATCGTGTCCCAGTCGTAGGCGCTGGCGACCTGCGCCGGGCTGACGCCCAGTGCCAGGCCCGCGTTGTTCACCAGCACGTCCACCGCCTGCCACGCGGCCGGCAGGCTGCCCGGCAGGGCGGCGGCGGCGGCCTTGTCGGTCACGTCCATCGCGATGGGCAGCACGCGGTCGCCGAGTTCCCGGTGCAGCGCGTCCAGCCGGTCCTTGCGGCGGGCGGTCACGATGACGCGGTGGCCGTCGTGCACGAACCTGCGGGCGATCGCCTCGCCAAAGCCTGCGCTGGCGCCGGTCACCAATACGGTCAAGGTCATCTGTGGGCTCCGCTATGTCTGGTCCGACAGTCTAGCGGGTTCTCGGCGAGACGCTAACCCGTGCGTCAATCCGGCAGCCGGAACCGGACCGAGACGGGGCAATGGTCCGAAAGCCGCTCCTTCGCTGCCGGGTCCGTCTCGCGGTAGACCAGCACGCGCATCGTGTCGATCTGCATCCAGCCGCGCGCGGCGCCGCCGGCCAGGATGTGGTCGATGAAGCTGTTGCCGCCCCAGCAGGGGGTCGCGTGGCCCTGGGTCGCGCGGGCCAGCGGGGCCGATTGGTTGAGCGCGGCCAGCAGGTCGTCGCGGCCGTCCATGCGGCGGTTGAAGTCGCCCAGCAGCACGAAGGGCGCGCCCTCCCGGTTGCGCTCCGCGATCCAGCCCTGCAGCGCGGGCACCTGGCGGCGCAGCGTCTCGCAGTTGCGGCTGGTGGACGCCAGGCGCGCCCCGTGGCAGCCGGTCTTCAGGTGCACGTTGAGCAGCCGCAGCCGGCCGCCCGGCAGCACCAGCGTGATGTCCGCGCCGCTGCGCAGCCGGAACCGGGCGCCGGGATACACGTCCAGCCCGGCGACGTCGGGATGGCGCTCCACCACCAGGCCGCGCCGCACCGCGAAGCCGACGCGCTGGACGACGTCGTCGCCGGTCATGAACAGGGCGTAGCGGTCGGGCGGGAACACCCGGGCGGCGGCCTCGGCGCCGTCCACCTCCTGGAAGGCCACCACGTCGGCGTCCATCAGCACGGCGTAGCGGCTGAGCGCCGCCATGTCCTCGGCCCGCTTGGGGACCACGTTTTCGGGCAGCACCGGGTCGCCCTGGGGGCGGAGGGTGAGCCATTCGAGGTTCCAGGTGGCGATTTTCAGGTCGGCTGCATGGGCGTGGGCAAGCATAAGGAACAGCAAGGCCAGGGCTCCGCCCTGGATCCGCCAAAGGCCGGGGGCCTTTTGAAACCACTTATGAGGTGGGTCCAGGGGCTCAGCCCCTGGTGGGGTGTGGGGCGAAGCCCCGCCCTTGCCGTCCTTTCTCATCGGGCAAAGCCTATCACAGCAGCGCCGCCTGCGGCAGCGGTTCATCCTGGCATTCGGGCACATTATCCAACGGCGCCACGCCGCAATCCCGCAGGTAGTCCGCGACGGCATCGTAGCGGGCAGGGTCACGGGTCGGGTCGCGGGGGTCGCCCTTCGGCACCCAGATCGTCGTCGATTGCCGCGCCCGCGTCAGCAGCACGCGATAGGCGTTCAGGCGGTTCGACAGCGCTTCGGGGCTGCGCGGCGTCGTCCAGGCGGTGGCGCGGAAGGCCCGCGCCTGCCAGGCGGCGCCGTCCTGCATGCGAACAAGGTCCGCGTCCCAGCACACGCCGGCGCGGTCCAGCTCCAGGCCCTGCACGCCGAACTCGGTGCCGGCCATCTCCATGGCATCGGCGCTGCGGATGTCGGGCCAGGAGTCGAGGAACCAGCTTTCGACGGCGTCCTGGTCCTGGTGCCACACCATGCTGGCCAGCCCCTCGGCCCGCAGCCGCCGCGCGCCCGAGCTGGCGACAAGGCCATAGCGTTGCCCGGGGCGGCCGCGCACCGCGTCCCGGGCCGCATCCAGCGACCGGGTCAGCCGCACCGGGAGGTCTGGCCCGGCCAGGCGCCGCGCCGCCGCGGGGTCATTGGCGAGCACGGCGTCCACCCACTGTACCAGGCGTGGCGCGCGCCAGGACCGGACCGAGCCGGCCAGATGCAGCGCCGGATCGACGCTGAGGCGGGCTTGCGGCAGCAGGCGCTGCCTTGGGTCTGGCGCCTGGGCCGCCGCTTCCGGCGCCACCGCACGCCAGGCGGGCCGGGTGGCAAGCGCCTCGCCCCAGGCCGCCAGCCCGCCTTCGCCGGCATGGATCTCCTGCCCGCCGCCCAGCAGGCAGACGACGGCGCACCAGCCTTCGTGCCGGGCCATGATGTCGAGCACGATGGCGGGTTCCGAGTCCGTAAGCGGCGCCGCGCGGTTCCGGGTCTTGCGGACGGCGTAGTCCCGGTTCCAGCAGCGCTGCGCCTCGTCGATGACCAGCAGCCGGTCGGGCGGCGGGCCGGGACGGGCCACGTGATGGTCGCGGAACGCGTGCAGCGGCTGCACGACGGCCTCCACCCGCTGCCGCGCAGCCCGCGCCGCCAGGCCGCGGGCTGCCGCGTCGCGCACCAGCGCGCCGCGCAGCACGTGCAGCAGCGCCGGGTTGCCGGTCAGGAACGCGGCGCCGGCGCCGGGGGCGAACGCCAGGTCCAGCCCGCACAGCGTCTTGCCGGCGCCGGGCGGCCCGGTGACGAACACCACCACGTGGTCCCCGGCGGCGCGGGCGGACGCCACGGCCCCCAGCACTGCGGCCTGCGTCCGGGCCAACCCGTTGCGCCCGGACCCTGCCAGCAGCAGATGCCCGACGTCGTGCCGGGCATAAAGCTGGCATGCGGCCTCCATCAGGCCCGGCACCGGGCGGTAGTCGGCGGCGGCCCATCCCGCGGGGTCGAACCCGGGAACCGGCGGGAAACCTGCCACCTGCGCCAGCAGCCCCGGCAGCAGCAGCCGCGTGCACAGGATCGGCCGCGCCGCCCCGGCCAGCGGCAGGGGACGCTGCGCCACCACGCGGCTGCCTTGCACCAGCACGACAGGCAACACCGGCAGGCCCTGGCAACCCGCATGGAAATCGGCGAGATCGAGCGCCGCCGCCTCGGCAGCGGCCCGGTCTGCGCCGAACACCAGGATGGCCCGGTCGGTCACCAGCACGGCCTCGATCCGGCGGCGGACCCGCAGCAGATGGTAGCCGGTCAGCAGGACCCAGTGGGCGGGAGCTTCCTTGAGGGCGTGTTCGAGCATGCCCCTGGTAGAGTTTGGAAAGGTTGGATTCAGGTTAAGAGCACGGGCGGACGTCAGCGCCGGCCCGCCGCGCGCCGCGGGCCCCGGATGCGTCACGCCGGCGTCCCACCGACATGAAGTCTTCCCGGTTCTGTCATGAAACGGCAAACAACCTTCGGTATGGCACGCCGATGCCATTCACCGTCGCCCAGGTTTCCGACACCCACCTCGGGAGCGGGACCCCATTGTTCCGCGACAATTTCGGCCTGATTGCCGCTGCGCTGAACGTGGTCCGCCCGGACCTCGTGATCGCCAGCGGCGACCAATCGCTGGACGGCGCCGACACCGAGGCGGACCTGGCCCTGGCTGCCGCCAGCTTTGCCCGGCTGCCGGGCCCGGTGCACGCCATCCCCGGCAACCACGATGTCGGCGACCACCCGGACCGCGCCCCGCGCCAGCCGGTCACGGACGCGCGGCTCGATCGTTATCGGCGGCATATGGGGCCCGACCGCTGGGTGATCGACCACGCCGGCTGGCGGCTGATCGGTCTCGACAGCCAGATCATGGGGGCGCACCCGTCCGAGGCGGCGCAGGCCGGCATGATCGAGGCGGCGCTGGCCGATGTCGGCGACCGCCGGATCGCCGTGTTCATCCACAAGCCGTTCTTCGCCGTCGATCCCGCCGAAACCCTGTTCGACTACTGGTCCGTGCCGCCGTTCGCGCGCGCGCCGCTGCGCCCGCTGATGGCCCATCCGGCACTGCGGCTGGTGGCCTCGGGCCATTTGCACCTGCACCGCGCATTCCGCCGCGGCGCCGTCCACTATGTGTGGGCGCCGTCGGCGGCGTTCGTGGTGGCGCCCGCCGAGCAGCCAGGCCTGCCCGGCGCCCGCCCGTGCGGCATCCTGCTGCACCACTTCGGCGACGACGCGGTCGAGACCGAGCTGGTCGTCCCTGCCGGCATGACCCGGCCGTTCATCCACGACATCCGCGCCGAGACCTATCCGGCGGCCGTGGGCTAGGCCGCGCCGCAATGCACAGCGTATCGACCCAGGGCGCGGGCATCGCCATCGAGGGCGTCAGCAAGAGTTTCGGCGCCACCGCCGTGCTCCGCGACGTGTCCGCACGGCTCGCGCCGGGCGAGTTCCTGTCGTTGGTCGGGCCGTCCGGCTGCGGCAAAACGACGCTGCTGCGCATCCTGGCCGGGCTTGAATCGGCGGATTCAGGGCGCGTCAGCATCGGCGGCCGCGACGTGACCGGGCTGCGTCCCGCCGAGCGGGACGTGGCGATGGTGTTCCAGAACTACGCGCTGTATCCGCATCTGACGGTGGCGCAGAACCTGGCCGTGCCCCTGGTGATGCGCCGGCTGTCGCTTGCCGGCCGCCTGCCGGTGCTCGGGCGGCTGCTGCCAGGCCAGGCGGCGGTGCGGGCGGGCATCAGCCGGGACGTTCGCAAGGCGGCCGACACGCTGGAGATCAGCCATCTGCTCGACCGCCGCCCGGCCCAGCTTTCCGGCGGCCAGCGGCAGCGGGTGGCGCTCGGCCGGGCGCTGGTGCGGCGGCCGAGCGCGTTCCTGATGGACGAGCCGCTCAGCAACCTCGATGCCGAGCTGCGCGCCCATACCCGCAAGGAGATCGTGGCGCTGCACCGTGGGGCCGGCGTCACCACGGTGTACGTGACGCACGATCAGGTCGAGGCGATGACCATGTCGGACCGGGTCGCGCTGATGCTGGGCGGCCGCATCCTGCAGATCGGCACGCCGCGCGCCGTGTATGAGAACCCGGCCAGCCTGGCCGTCGCCTGCTTCCTCGGCAGCCCGCGCATGAACGTGCTGGATGGCATCGCGACCACGCAGGGCGTCCTGGTCGGCGGCGTGCACCTGCCGCTGCACCCGGCGGCGGCGCCCGGCGCCGATGTCCGGGTCGGGCTGCGGGCCGAAACGCTGTCCTTGAGCACGACCGGGCCGCTGCCCGCCGTCGTGGAGCATCTGGAGTTCCTCGGCGCCGAAGTGCTGGTGCACGCCAGGGCTGGGGGCGGCCCGGTGGTCGCGCGGCTGGCCGTGCAGCAGGCCGACGGCCTGCGCGTCGGCGACCCCGTGCGGTTCACCGTCGACTGGCCGGCGGCCCTGATGTTCGACGCCGCCGGCGAGCGGCTGGGGACGGCGCGGGTGCTGGCCGATGTCTGAACTGGCGGCGCCGGCGCCGCGATGGATCGGCGCGGAAGCCGCCGCCGGGCTGATGCTGTCCGGCCCGGCGGTCGCGGCGCTGGTCGTGCTGCTGCTGCTGCCGACCGCCTCGCTGCTGGCCGTCTCGTTGACCGACATGGAGCTGGGGGGGCCGCCGCTGCGCTGGGTCGGCCTGGCCAACTATGCCGAGCTGCTGACCGACCCCACCTTCCGCGTGGCGCTGCGCAACACGCTGGTCTACGTGGGCGTCGTGCTGCCGCTGTCGGTCGGCCTCGGCCTGGGCATCGCGCTGCTGATCGAGGGCGGCGCGCGTGGCCGGACGCTGTTCCGCGCGGTGTTCTTCCTGCCGGTCGTGTCGCTGCTGGTGGCAATGGCGACGGCGTGGGAGTACCTGCTGCACCCCACCATCGGCCCGTTGAACCAGGTGCTGCGGCTGCTGGGCTTTGCCCCGGTGAACTGGCTGGGCTCGTCGGACTGGGTGCTGACGTCGCTGTGCATGATCGGCGTGTGGGAGAACCTCGGCTACGTCGTCGTGCTGTTCCTGGCCGGGCTGACCGCGATACCGCCCGAGCTTCGGGCGGCGGCGGAAACCGACGGCGCCCGGTCCGCCTGGGACCGCTTCGTGCTGGTCACCTGGCCCATGCTCGGCCCGACGACCCTGTTCGTCGTCACCGTCACCGCCATCCGCTGCCTGCGCGTGTTCGACACGGTGGCGGCCTTGACCAAGGGCGGGCCGAACAAAAGCAGCGAGGTGCTGCTGCACCTGATGTATCTCGAGGGCTTCACCTATTTCCGCATCGGCTACTCGGCGGCGATCACCACCGTGTTCCTGGCCGTCGTGCTGGGCCTCGTGTTGCTGCAGACGCGGGTGCTGGAGCGCCGGGTGCACTACGGATGACCCGGGGCTGGGGATGACCCGCTCCTGGCTGGCCGACACGCCGCGGCTGCTGCTGCTGGGCCTTGCGGGGCTGGTGGTGCTGACGCCCTATCTCTTCATGCTGTCGGCGTCGGTGAAGCCAGGCGGCGAGATCTTCCAGGCGTCGCTCAACCTGTGGCCGCAGCGATTCTACGGGATCGAGAACTACCGCAAGGCGCTCACCGCGGTGCCGCTGCTGCGCTTCCTGCTGAACGGCGCGGTCGTGTGCGGCATCATCCTGCTGCTGCAGCTGCTGTTCGCCGTGCCATGCGCCTACGCGCTGGCCAAGTTGCGGTGGCCGGGGCGGGACGCCGTGTTCGCGCTGGTCATGCTGGGTCTGCTGATCCCGGCGCATGTCCCGGCCTTGCCGTTGTACCTCGCGTTCGCGAAGCTCGGCCTGCTCGACAGCTACACCGCGTTGACCGCGCCCTTCGCCATTTCGGTGTTCGCCATCTTCATGTTCCGCCAGGCCTTCAAGGCCTTGCCGGACGAGCTGATCCAGGCGGCGCGGATGGATGGCATGACCGAGCTGGCGATCGTGTGGCGGGTGATCCTGCCCAACGCGCTGCCGACCGCGACCGCCTTCGCGACGTTCAGCATCGTCGCGCATTGGAACGACCTGTTCTGGCCGCTGATCGTCATCGACACCGAGCGCATGGCGACGCCGGCGCTGGGCGTCCTGTTCTTCCGCGCCGAGGAGGCCGGCAACGACACGGGCGCGCTGATGGCCGCCAGCGTGATCACGACGCTGCCGATGGTCGCCGCCTTCCTGCTCGCCCAGCGCCGCTTCGTGCAGGGCGTGGCCACCGCCGGGCTCAAAGGCTGAACATCCACCAGGAGAACACCCATGCTTCGCCGCCGCCACCTGATCGCCGCCCCGCTCGCGCTGCCGCTGCTGCGCGCCGTCCCCGCCCATGCTGCGATCGAGCTGGTCGTGCACTACCCGATGCCGGCGTTCTTCAAGGACGTGATGGAGCAGGTCGCCGCCGCCTTCACCAAGGATAATCCGGACATCGCCGTCCGCTTCCCCGCGCCGTCGCCGACCTATGAGGACGGGGTGCAGCTGGTCATCCGGCAGGCCACCGCGGGCGGGCTGCCGGACGTCAGCTTCCAGGGCCTGAACCGCCTGCGGTTCCTGGCCGAACGCGATTTGCTGGTCGATGTCGCGCCGTTGCTGGCCAAGGACGGCGACCCGAAGGCGCACGGCTGGACCCCGGGGATCCTCGACCTTGCCAAGGTCGGCGGCAAGCAGGTCGGGTTGACCTTCTCGGCCAGCAACCCGGTCGTCTACTACAACGCCGCCCTGGTGCGCCGGGCCGGCGGCGACCCGGACGCCTTCCCGCGCGACTGGGACGGGGTGCTGGCGCTCGCGGCCCGTATCGCGGCGCTGGGCGACGGCATCAGCAGCATGCATTACCGCTGGCCCGGCGACGACTGGATGTTCTCGGCGCTGCTGTACGGCTATGGCGGCCAGATGTTGAGCGCGGACGAGAAGACCGTCGCGTTCGGCGAGCCGGGCCGCAAGGCGCTGTCCTTGCTCGACCGCATGGTCAAGGACGGCCGCATGCCGCCGCTGACCACGGATGCGGCGCTGCAGGCGTTCTATGCCGGCAAGCTCGGCATCTTCATGGGCACGACGGCGTATATCGGCAGCATGGTGAAGTCGGTGGGGCCGCAGGTGGAGCTGCGGACGACCCGCATGCCGGTCATCACACCCACAGGCAGGCTGCCGACCGGCGGCAACGCCGTCGTGGTCCTGACCCGCGACCCGGCGCGCCAGGCGGCCGCATGGGCCTTCGCGCGCTTCGCCGCCGGGCCCGTTGGCCAGACGATCATGGTGCGGGGCACCGGCTACGTGCCGAGCAACACGCTGACGCTGGAGGACGACCGCTACCTCGGCACGTTCTACCGCGAGAACCCGCTGTTCCGCCCGGCGATGGAGCAGATCCCGGTGATGCAGCCCTGGTACGCCTTCCCGGGAACCAACGGCGTCCGCATCACGCAGACCATCGTCGACAACCTGGCCCGCATCGTCGAGCAGCGCGCGACGCCGGACCAGGTGCTGGCGGACATGACGGCGGAGGTCCAGCGCCTGCTGCCGCGCGGCTGAGCCGCCGGCGCACAGAGGCCGGGCAGGAGCTACACCTGGGTTCTGGGACCACGACTCGTTCCCATCGCCGTCATCGCGAGCCCCTTGGCGAAGCGATCCAGGGGCCGCACGCACCGCTATCGGCCCC
>JAYUCA010000112.1:0-5537 GCA_043740535.1 Rhodospirillales bacterium
GATCATCGCCTTGTTCAGCTCCACCAGCGCCCGCTGGTTGTCCGGTTCCGCCATCCAGGTGCGGTTCACCAGCCACGCCTCGGAGATCCAGCGGTCATAGACCTTCCAGGGTTCGACCAGCACCTTGTAGTTGCCCTGCGCCGTCAGCTCCTTCGCCTGGTCGAAATGCACCGGCACGGCCGCCACGCGCCCGGCCAGCAGCGCCTTCATGCGGGAGCCGGATCCGCCCATCTCGATGATCGTCACGTCGTCGATGTCGATCTTGTTGCGGGCCAGCGCGCCTGAGATCATCACGTAGATGAAGTCCCCGCGGGAGTTCAGCGCGATGGCGTTGGCCGGGTTGTCGAAGTCGGCGAAGGACTTGATCTTGTCCGCGTTGACGACCAGCACCTGGCTGGTGCCGTTGTAAACCAGCCCGGTCAGCGTGATCTTCGCCCCCGCCTCGGTGGCGCGCAGGGCCGAGACGACGTCGGAATCGCCGGCCTCGGCCGCGTTCGCGACGATGGATTGGGTGATGACCTGCATGGATTCGATGCGGTCCAGCTTCGGCGGGGCAAAGCCGGCCGCGGTCATCAGGTCGCGGATCGCCATGACCTGCGGCACGTGGATGCCCAGGCTGAAGCCCTGCAGCTCCAGATGCAACGACCGGCCCTTCTGCGCGCGCAGGGCCGCCGGCAGCAGAGCGGCGGCGGCGACGCCGGCCGCGAGCAGGCTGATGGTCTTGCGGCGAGAGGCGGGCATGGTCGCGATCCTTCGTTTGGCTAGACCTTTAAGCCCCTTTTCAGCATTTGCCAGATGCCGCGCCGCATCTCGAGAAACGCCGGGTCGCTCTTGATGTCGGGGTGGCGGGGCCGGGCGAAGGGCACGTCGAGCACGTGCTGGATGCGCCCCGGCCGCGGCGATATGACGATGATGCGGTCGGCGAGGTACAGCGCCTCCTCGATCGAATGGGTGACGAAGATCACCGTCTTGCGCTGCTGCTCCCAGATGGTCAGCAGCTCGTCCTGAAGCAGGTCGCGGGTCTGCACGTCCAGCGCGCCATAGGGCTCGTCCATCAGCAGCACGCTCGGGTTGATCGCCAGCGCCCGGGCGATGCCGACGCGCTGCTGCATGCCACCCGAGAGCTGGTGCGGGTAGGCGCCCTGGAACGCGGTCAGCCCGACCATGTCGATGTAGTGGCGGGCGGTTTCCAGCCGCTGCGTCTTCGGCACGCCGGCGACTTCGAGGCCGAAGGCGACGTTGGCCAGCACGGTGCGCCAGGCGAACAGCTCGAAGCTTTGGAACACCATGCCGCGGCCGCGGCCCGTCATGCCGGTGACGTCCTGGCCGTCGAGGATCACGGCGCCGGCGTTGGGCGTGTCGATGCCGTCGATGATGCGCAGCAGCGTGGACTTGCCGCAGCCGGACGGGCCGAGCAGCGCGAGGAACTCCAGCTCCGGCACCGCCAGCGACACGTCGTCCAGCACCGTTAGCGTGCCGTAGGCCTTGGAGACGCCCTGGACTTCGAGTTTCGGGGTCATCTGGATCGGACGATCATGGGGCGATCATCTTCTGCTGTTCGTACCAGGGCGCCAGCCATCGCCCGGCCAGCAGCAGCGCGAAATCGCCCAGCATGCTCACGGCCGCCAGGGTCACGATCAGGCCGAGCAGCGGCCCGGTGCCGATCGACAGCCCGGTCTGGTGGATCAGCCCGCCATAGCCGGTGATGACGAACAGCTCCACCGTGACCATCGCGCGGATGGCGTGCACGAGGCCGATGCGGGCGGCGGTCAACAGATAGGGGTACAGCGCTGGGACCATGATCTTCCAGAACACCTGCATCCGCCCGGCGCCGAACGAGCGCCCGACCGCCAGCTGGTTGGGGTTCAGGCCCCGCGCGCCGTTATAGGCCGTCAGGATCACGTAGAACACGGTCGCCATGAACACGACCGTGACCCGCAGGCCCAGCCCGGTGCCCAGGATCAGGATCAGCAGCGGCACGAGCGCCGCCGTCGACGTGACGACCAGCATCGCGACCCAGGGATAGACGATGGCGTCCGCGGTCGCCGAGCGGCCCATGGCGATGCCCAGCGGCATTCCCACCAGGCACGCCACGCCGTAGCCGATCGCCATCTGCCGCAGCGACAGCGCCAGCTCGTGCAGCATGTCGCCATCGCGCAGCAGCACTATGTAGTCGATCGCCACGATGGAGGGCGGCGCCAGGGTCGCCTCGCCCAGGCTGCGTCCGGCCAGCTCCCAACCCAAGGCGAACAGCAACAGCCCGATGCAGGGCAGCAGGACGCGGTTCATGGCGCGGGGTTCATCGGCGCACGTGCCAGTGCAGCAGCCGGGTTTCAAGCACGGTCAGCGCGGTCTGGCCCAGCAGCCCCAGCAGGCAGACCACCAGCACCACCAGCAGCACGCCGGCGGTGTCGAAGTCCTGCGTGGCGCGCTTCATCACGGCGCCCAGGTTGACGGCGGCGAAGAACAGCTCTGCCGTGATCATGCCGTTGACCGCGCGCGCGAAGCCCACGCGCAGCCCGGCGAACAGGAACGGCGACAGCGCCGGCAGCACGATCAGCCGCATGCGGGTGAAGCCGCGCGCGCCGAACGACCGCCCCACGTCCAGCAGCCCCCGCGGCACGTCCCGCGCCCCGGCGATGATCACCAGCAGCACGTCGAACACCGTCATCAGCACCACCAGCGCCAGCCGCGCCTCGAAGAACAGGCCGAACCACACCACCAGGAACGGCACGAAGGCGATCGGCGGGATGGCATAGAAGACGGTGATCACCGGCTGAGTGAGGCCGCCCAGGGTGGGGGAGCGCCCGATCAGGATGCCCAGCGGCACCGCGATGGCCAAGGCGATGGCGAAGCCGAGGCCGAGGGGGACCAGCGACTGGCCCAGCGCACGGGACAGGCGGCGGAAGAACACGGGGTCGAACAGATGGGCAGCCACGTCGGCAGGCGGCGGCAGGATCAGGGTCGACATCCCGGTCGATGCCCATTGCCACAGGCCGACGCCCGCCAGCAGCGACAGGCACGAGATGACGGTGGCCCGGTGCGAGGCGCGCCTGGCGTCGGCGATGGCGCTCATCGGCCCAGCACGCTCAACCTCCTCCGCCCGGCATATTTGCAGTCCGCAGAGGGGTTTGCGACGGCAAACCGGACTTGCTGTATACGCTGCGACGTTACGATTGCGGCGCGGCTGGTGTCAACCGGACGGGCGGGGCAGGAAACGGGGAGATCGCATGTTCTACGCGCCGCCGCAGGAGCTTCCATCGACGGTGTTCGCCCGGCTGCCGGAGCATCTGCGCGTCAGGAACCGCCGGTCTGGCTGGGCCTTCGGCAAGGCGCACGACCATCTGCATTCTTTCCTCGAAGGGCCGTGCTTCGACCGGGCGGGCAATCTGCTGCTGGTCGATATCCCATACGGCCGCGTGCTCAGCGTCTCGCCGCAGGGCGCGTGGTCGGTGGTCACCGAGTATGACGGCTGGCCGAACGGGCTGGCGATCCATCGGGACGGGCGGGTGTTCATCGCCGACCACAGGCGCGGCATCATGCTGCTGGACCGGTCGACCGGCGCGGTGACGCCGCTGCTGGAACAGGTGCGGCGCGAGGGCTTCAAGGGCACGAACGACCTGGTGTTCGCGTCCAACGGCGACCTGTATTTCACCGACCAGGGCCAGACCGGCCTGCAGGACCCGACGGGCCGCGTCTACCGGCTGCGCGCCGACGGCCAGGTGGATTGCCTGCTGGACACCATCCCCAGCCCGAACGGCCTGGTGCTGGCGACGGACGAGACGGCGCTGTTCGTCGCGGTGACGCGGGCCAACCAGGTCTGGCGGCTGCCGCTGCACCCGGACGGCGGCACGTCGAAGGTGGCGGCCTTCATCACGCTGTCGGGCGGGCTGGCCGGGCCGGACGGCGTGGCGATCGACGAGCAGGGCGGCCTGGCGGTCGCGCATTGCGGCCTGGGCACGGTGTGGCTGTTCGACCGGTTGGGGGAGCCGCGGTATCGCATCAGGTCGGACGAAGGCATTTCCACGACGAACCTGGCCTATGGCGGCCCGGGCAACCGGTCGGTTTTCATCACCGAGAGCGACAGCGGGACGGTGCTGCAGGCGGATGTTCCGGTCGCGGGGATGCCGATGTTCTCGCATCGGGACGCCCCCGGGCCCGTTTAGGTAGCAGGGGGGGCGGTCCTCGCTTGTAACCGGGCAGCGCGCTCCATAGTGTCCCGCGCATGCGAGGCTTCATCCTGCGGCGGGCCATCCTGGCCGTGCTCGTCTGCCTGACGGTGCTGGTCATCAGCTTCGCGTTGACCCGTGTCGCCGGCGACCCGGCCATGGCCGTCGCCGGGCCGCAGGCGAGTGCGGCGGACGTCCAGGCGATCCGGCTTGCCTACGGCCTCGACCGGCCCTTGCCGCGGCAGTTCATGGACTGGACGCTGGCCGCCGCCCGGGGCGACCTCGGGCGGTCGTATTTGTTCCGGGAGCCGGTGGCCAACCTGATCGCCGCGCGGTTTCCGGTGACGTTCACGCTGGGGCTGGTCGGGCTGGGGTTCGCGCTGGTCATAGCGCTGCCGCTGGGTATCGTCGCGGCGCTGAACGAGGGCCGGCTGATCGACAAGGTCGTCACCCTCGTGGCGCTGATCGGCCAGGCGCTGCCCAGCTTCTGGCTGGCGTTGCTGCTGATCATCGGGTTCGGGCTGAAGCTGCAATGGCTGCCGATCGGCGGGCTGGAGGACTGGACGGGGTATCTGCTGCCGGGCCTGGTGCTCAGCTTTTCCGCGATCCCCGCGCTGATGCGGCTGACGCGGTCCGGCATGATCGACGCGATGGCGTCGGACTATATCCGCACGGCGCGGGCGGGCGGGCTGTCGCGGGCCAGCATCGTGCTGAAGCATGCGCTGCGGAACGCCGCCATGCCGGTGGTCGCCATCGCCGCGGTGCAGCTTGGGTTCATGCTCGGCGGCTCCATCGTCATCGAGAGCGTGTTCAACCTGCCCGGCGTCGGCCACCTGGCGTTCGAGAGCATCAGCAAGAACGACTTCCCGGTGGTGCAGGCCGTCGTGCTGATCCTGGCGCTGATCTACATCGCGCTGACCCTGTGCGCCGACATGCTCAACGCGGTGCTCGACCCCAGGCTGCGGGCGGCGTGATCCGACGCATCTCGACGTGGCTGGGCCTGGTCATCGTGGGCTTCGTGCTGCTGGCCGCGGTGTTCGGCCCCGGCGTCGTGCCGCACGACCCCTTTGCGCAGGACCTGACGCACCGGCTGACGCCGCCGGCCTGGCTGGGCGGCGGGGCGGAGCACTGGCTCGGCACCGACCAGCTTGGGCGGGACTACCTGGCCCGGCTGGTTTACGGCGCCCGCATCTCGTTGCTGATCGGGGCCACGGCGGCGCTGACCAGCGGCATCATCGGCATCTCGCTGGGCGTGCTGGGCGGCTTCTTCGGCGGGCGCATCGACGATGTCGTGATGTTCGTCGTCACCTGCCGGCTCAGCATTCCGTTGATCCTGGTGGCGCTGGCGCTGGTGTCGGCGGTCGGCAG
>JAYUCA010000113.1:0-2474 GCA_043740535.1 Rhodospirillales bacterium
ATGAAGCCGTTGCCGCCGTGGCACTCCAGCGCCTCAACCACCACCGCAGGCGCCCGCTTGCACGCCCAGTACTTGGCGACCGGCGTGCAGATGCGCGACAGCAGCGCCTCGGACGCATCGACCTCCGACCGATCCAGCGCCGCGGCCAGGCGCATCGACATCCACATCATCGCCTCCGACTCGATCGCCAGGTCCGCGACCACGTTGCGCATGATCGGCAGGTCCACCAGATGCCGCTGGAAGGCCCGGCGGTTGCTGGTGTGATGCACCGCCTGGCTGACCGCCTGGCGCATCAGCCCGCTGCTGCCCACCGCGAAATCCAGCCGGGTCGCGTGCGCCATCTCGATGATGGTCCGGATGCCCCGCCCCTCGTCCCCCAGCATCGTGGCCTCCAGCTCGTGGAACTCCACCTCGGAACTGGCATTGGACTTGTTGCCGCACTTGTCCTTCAGCCGTTGCAGCTTCAACCGGTTGCGGCTCCCGTCCGGCAGCCAGCCGGTCGCCAGGAAGCACGACAACCCCGTCTCCGTCTGGGCCAGCGTCAGGAACAGGTCGCTCATCGGCACCGAGAAGAACCATTTGTGCCCGGTGAGCAGATACGGCGCCCCGGACCCGCGCCGCCCGGTCGATGCCCGCGCCGTGGTGATGGTGGCGCGCAGGTCGGACCCGCCCTGCTTCTCGGTCATCGCCATGCCGACGGTGGCGCCGCGCTTGGTCTTGGCATAGGCCGCGGCCGGGTCGTAATGCGGGCTGTTGATCAGCGGCGCCCATTCGTCATGCAGCGCGCTGTCATGCCGCAGCGCCGGGATGGACGCGAACGTCATCCCCATCGGACAGCAGATGCCGTTCTCCCCCTGGTTCCAAAGATAGGACAGCCCGGCCCGCGCCACATGCGCGCCCGGCTGCGCATGCGTCCACGCATAGCTGTGCGTGCCGTCCGCATAGATCATGCCCATCAGCGCGTGATAGGCGGGATGGAACTCGGCCAGGTCCACCCGGTGCCCGAACCGGTCATGTGTGCGCAACTCCGGCAGATGCCGGTTCGCCTGCCGCGCCAGATGCTGGACCTCGGCACTGCCCACGGTCGCCCCGGCCCGGCCCAAATCCGCCTCTGCCCACCCGGCGCCGAACACCCGCACGGCGTCCGACAGCGCCCGGTCGCCGGTGAACAGGTTGACGCCGGCCAACGCCCCGACCTGGTTCAGCACGTCATGCGTGGCATAGCCGGATTCGTTCATGCGAGGCTCCTGAAAGGATGCGAGGCAGGGAACGCTAGCAGAATACGCTTGCATCTTCTCCTATTTTCGCTCCTTTATATATATGAACGCCAAACAGAGACGCACCTTGGCGGCGGTCTTCGCCAAGCCTGTTCCCTCCGGGCTTGAGTCGGTAGCCATCGAGAGCGTGCTGATTGCAGTGGGATGCACGGTAATCGAAGGCAACGGGTCACGGGTTCGGTTCGTGTGCCGAGGAGTTGTTGCCTCATTACACCGTCCACATCCGCAGAAAGAGGCCAAGCAGTATCAGGTCTGCGATGCCCGCGATTTCCTGGAAAAGATTGGAGTCAGGCCATGAACATCATGCAATATCGAAACTACGCCGCACGGATCGAGTTTGACGCGGACGACCGCCTGTTCGTCGGGCATATCGCGGGGATCAATGACATCGTCGGCTTTCACGGCGAAAGCGTCACCGAGCTGGAGGCAGCCTTCACGGAGGCTGTCGATGATTATCTCGACACGTGCGCCAAGGCTGGAAAGGCCCCGGAGAAGCCCTACAGCGGCCGGGTCATGTTTCGCATCGATCCTGGCACCCATGCGCGGGCGGCTCTGGCGGCCCAGCTTCGCGGCATAAGCCTCAACCAATGGGCGCAGGATGCCTTGGACAGCAAGGTTGCCGCTGATCTGGGCGAGGCGCCTCTCCAGTCCTGACCGGAGACGCCTCCCGCTACTCCGCCGCCTCTGCTACCGGCGTCTCGCACCCTATCGCGCAGCACCGTCGCCACCCCGCTTCCCCAACGCCCCCTCAAGGGCGGGAAAGAGAAGGCCGTCAGAAATCACTCTTTAGCGCAGATCAGGCCGATGTTTCCGCGTCCATGGCCATCCGCAGGATGCGGTTGATCTCCACTTGATAGCGGTCGCTCCGGTGCTTCAGCCAGTCCAGCACGTCGGCATCGATGCGAATGCTGATCGGCTCCTTGATGGGCCGGAAGAAGCGGCGCGCGCCACGCCAGTTCTCCGCCGGCGCTTCCGGGATGGCCGCCGTGTCGGGAGCGCGATTCTCCAGTTCCCGGAGTTGAACAAGCTGCGCATCGTTCAACGGAACGAGGTTGTCAGTGGTCATCCTCTTCATATCGTTTCCTTTCAAGAGGTGTCGCTTCGCGTAGGCCGATGACCCGAAGCAAGCTGTCGTCATCAGGGTCGGGATAAGTGTGGACCAGGATCAGGCACTTGCCATTGACGACGCCGACCGCA
>JAYUCA010000114.1:0-4020 GCA_043740535.1 Rhodospirillales bacterium
CGTTCGCGGCGTCCTGGCCCCGGCGACGGGCGTGGCCGAGGACGCGAGCGGGAACGTGCTGACGGACTCGCTGGGGCACGTGATCGGGGTCTACACATAATGCGATTGACGGCTCTTTTCGTGCTGCTGCCCGGCCTGGCCTGGGGGCAAACGCTTGCGCCCATCGTGGCCACGCCGGTTCCTTTGGTCACGTTGGCCAGGCAGCTGGCCCCGAGCATTCCGGGGCTGATGTCGGGATCGCTGGCCGGATCGACGGTGATGCCGGTCAGGCTGAACATGGGGACAAGCGCCTATCCCATCGACCAGGAAGGGGCTGTCTGGTCCAATGGCCCGCGGGTGGATGTGGGCTTCACAGCGGACTTCGGCGCGGGCCAGGGCAACGGCTACGGCCCCGTGATGACCATGCTGATCATGGCCAACAACACCGGGACCACATCTGCGGCGGTCCCGCTCATCACCGATTGCGTGGTTCGGGTAGCGAATGGGACATGCTTTGGCGGGAATGACATCACGCGGAACGGGGCCGGCATCAACGGCGCTGTGATGGTCGGCCGCGAGATCGACCTTGAATACGCGCCTGGCACGACGGCCGGCGCCGGATCAATCGGGCTGGCGATGAATGCGTTTTCGATCAACACCGGCGCGACCGCTGTTCAGATGGGCGGCGGCCCTGGCGGAACCGGCACATGGGGCAACGGGTTCGGATGCGCCTACGTGCGCAACGGCAGCTGCTTCTTCGCCACGGCCGGTCTGACGCAGGCCACGACGTTCATCGACACGCGCGCCGCCCCATCGTTCGCCGGCGGGGCGGCGGCGCTGGGCAACGGCATCGGCCAGCGACTTGGGTTCGATGGCACGGCCGCCAACCGGCAGGCTCAGGTCTATGTCGATGGCGGCGACAACCTCACCATGGTCATGGGGACCGCCGGCCTGACCATCACCAATCAGGCGCGCACGCAGTTCAGCGTCTTCGACCCGTTCGGCACATTGACTGTGCCCGGGGTGACGGTTTCGGCGGCTGCTGGCCTGCGGGTGACGCCCAGCACGCCGGCCACATCGGCGGCAGTCTGTACGATCGGCATGATCTCGGTCGATGCCAGCTACGCCTACGTCTGCACCGGCACGAACGCATGGAAGCGGGCGGCCCTCACCACATGGTAATTCCGGCGCGTAGCCGGGTCCACTTTTCCGCAGGAGACCACCCATGGACCTGATCGTCCTGTCGCCGTTCGACGGCTACGAACACGGGGATCGCATCACCGATCCGGCCCTCGTGGAGAATCTGAAGGGTCGGGAGGGCCATGTCGTGCGCGTGGCGTCGATGCCGGACGCGGTTGCGTCGCCTGCTCATGACGGGGAGGCATAGCCATGCCTATCGTGCAATCCGGTAGCCTGAACACCACTGCGCTGGTGGTGCCGGACCTGTATGTGCAGGTCGTTCCGCCGCAGAACATCACGCTGAATGGTGTGCCCTCCGGCCGTATCGGCATCGTGGGCACCGCGAGCTGGGGGCCGGTCAACACGCCGGTGATCTGCGGCAGCGTGGCCGACTACGTGCGCGTGTTCGGCCCGGTGCGGACATCGAAATACGATGCCGGCACGCATGTCTGGACCGCCTCCCAGCAAGGCGCGCAGGACTTTCGCGTGGTGCGCGTCACGGACGGCACGGATGTGGCCGCGGGCAACTTCTTCAACTTTACGAACAGTACCAACTTCTCGGCGGCGCTCAACGCCAAGAACACCGGGACCGGCGGCAACCGCATTCAGTTCGGGCTCTCGGCGGGCAGTGCCGCAGGGCCGTCCTGGAAAGTGACGATCGGCGTTCCTGGCCAAGTCCCGGAAGTGTTCGACAACATCGGCGGCACGGGTTTCACGTTCTGGACGAACCTCGTCAACGCGGTCAACTTCGGCGTCGGCGCACTACGCGGCCCCTCGCAGCTTGCTGTGGCCTCGATCGGCTCTGGCGTCGTATCCCTCGCGCTTGCCCCAGCGGTCATCCCGATGACGACCCTTGCGGGCGGCACGGACGGCACGACGACGATCACGGCGGCCGTTCTGGTGGGGTCTGATGCGGCTACGCCCAAGACGGGGATGTACTCGCTGCGTTCGCAGGGGTGCGCCCTTCTGGTGGTGGCTGACGCCGACGACAGCACGCAGTGGACGACGATCGACGGGTTCGCCCAGAGCGAAAGCCTGTATGCGATCCAGGTCGGCCCAAAGGGCGACACGATCAGCAACGCCGTGACGGTCAAGCAGGCCGCAGGCTTGGACAGCTACTCGTCCAAGCTGATGTTTGGCGATTGGCTCTATTGGAACGATCCGACGAACAGTCAGCAGCGGATCGTCTCGCCGCAGGGCTTCGCGGCCGGGCGGCTGGCCAACCTGTCGCCCGAGCAGAGCAGCCTGAACAAGCGGCTGTATTCGGTGGTGGGCTCGCAGAAATCCGGGCTTCCGGGTTCTGGCGCGATCACGCAGTACAGCACTGCGGACTTGATCGCGTTGTTCCAGGCGGGCCTCGACGTGATCGCCAACCCGGCCCCGGGCGGTGCGTATTGGGCCGTGCGCGACGGGCACAACTCGTCGTCCAACGCCGCGGTGAACGGCGACAACTACACCCGCATGACCAACTACATCGCCACGACGCTTCAGGCAGGGATGGGCCTGTATGTCGGCCAGGTCATCAATGCCACCCTGTTCCGCCGGGTGCGATCCACGCTGCTGAGCTTCTTTGCCAACATGCTGGGCCAGGGCCTGCTCGGCTCGACGGACGGTTCGCTGCCCTACGGCGTGGTTTGCGACATTTCCAACAACCCGCTGATCCGCACGAGCATCGGTTATCTCCAAGCAGACTGCCAGGTGCAGTACCAGGGAATTGTGGAGAAGTTCATCGTGAACCTTGAGGGCGGCGCCACAGTCACGGTCAGCCGCCAGACCTTGCCTGCTGGCCAGGTATAGGGAGGGCTGAGACATGGCAAACACCAACTTCTTCAATACCGGCCGCGACTGTTCTGTCGTGATCCTGCACCCGCTCGCGCCCGCCGGCCGGCTCGACCTGCCGATCGTCACGATGTTCGACCCGAAGGTCGCGTGGCACGATATCAAGTCAAGCGCGATCGACGGGCTGACCCGGACCCGGCACATCTTCGAGAATGCGACGTTCTCCGTCCAGATCGACCGCTCCGACGCGACGCTCGACAACTTCGTCATGGCGATGGTGCGCGCCTACCAAGTGACCGGCAGCGTGCCGGACGGGTCGATCTTTCAGTATGTGACCGAGGCGGACGGCTCAACCACGACGACGCAGGGCACCGGCGTTTCGTTCAAGCTGGACGACCTGGGGTCGTGGAAGAAGGACAGCGCGGTGCCGCAAACGCTGACCGGGACGGCCATGTCCATCGGGAGGGTTTGATCCCGTCTAGCCTGAGTCCATGGGAGATTATTCTGCATGAGCGACACGCCATCGGCCCGCATCGTGAAGGCCGCGCAGCAGACCGAAGAACTGACTGATGCGCTGGGCCGAAAGCTGACAATCCGCAACCTGAATGCCTTGGACCAAGCTCGGCTGTTGCGGGCTGTGGGGGCGGCGCAGTCCGCCAACATGACCTATTTCAACATGGTTGAATGCGCCGCGATGGTCAGCGAGATCGATGGCGTTCCGTGCCCATTCCCGGCCAATGAGCGCATGATCGACGCGGCGATCGGACGCCTGGACGACGAAGGAATGGCCTGCGTGATGGTGCGCCGGACAGCTCGTGTGATGGAGGCCATGGCTGCGGCTGAGAGCATCATGGAGGGCGCGCCCGCGGCGCCGGACCCTTTGGCCCCATCCGCGTAATGGTGGAGTGCCGGGCACTCGTAGAGGCCTTGGCGCTGATCGAACAGAACATCCCTTACGACGTGGCCATGTCCCTCGATGACGATGAACGGGCGGTGCATCTGATCATCTTCGGCAAGATTAAGGGTGGAAACTTCAACTGGCAGTCAGGCGAGTGGGAGAAGAAGCGCAATGCCTGACATGAC
>JAYUCA010000115.1:0-1521 GCA_043740535.1 Rhodospirillales bacterium
TTCTGGAACGGGACGCCCTGCGGCCCCCGGTAGACCTCGTTGGGCTGAGACGGCGGCAGGGGCTGCGCGCCGGGGCGATAGCCCTGCGCATAGGCCGGCGCGGTCAGCAGGCCGATGGAGAAGCCGAGCATGATGACCCGTTTGACGATCATTTTGGTTGTTCCCGTTGTCGTTGCGTCAACCCTGGCGATTTTCGACCAGCTCGGCAACCACTCCCGGGTCAGCCAGCGTGCTGATGTCGCCGAGACCTTCGGTCTCGTTGGCGGCGATCTTTCGCAGAATACGCCGCATGATCTTGCCGGATCGGGTTTTCGGCAGCCCGGGCGCCCACTGGATTGCATCGGGGCTGGCGATCGGGCCGATTTCCTTGCGGACCCAGGCGACCAGCTCCTTGCGGAGCGCCTCGGTGGGTTCCTCGCCGTTGATCAGGGTGACATAGGCGTAGATGCCCTGCCCTTTGATCTCGTGCGGGAAGCCTACCACGGCGGCCTCGGCGACCTTGGGGTGGGCAACGAGCGCGCTCTCGACCTCGGCCGTGCCCATGCGGTGGCCGCTGACGTTGATCACGTCATCGACGCGGCCGGTGATCCACCAATAGCCGTCGGCGTCGCGGCGGGCGCCGTCCCCGGTGAAGTACAGGCCGGGGAAGGTGCTGAAGTAGGTCTGCACGAAGCGATCATGGTCGCGGTACAGCGTTCGCATCATGCCGGGCCAGCTTTTGGCGATGCAGAGGTTGCCCTCGATGGCGCCTTCGAGGCGCTTGCCCTCGCCGTCCACCAGCACGGGCTCGATGCCCGGCAGCGGGAGCGTGGCGGAACCGGGCTTCAACGCGACGGCGCCGGGGGTGGGAGAGATCAGGATGCCGCCCGTTTCGGTCTGCCACCAGGTATCGACGATCGGGCAGCGGCTGTCGCCCACCACCGTGTTGTACCAGTTCCAGGCTTCCGGGTTGATCGGCTCGCCGACGCTGCCCAGGATGCGCAGGCTGCTGCGGGAGGAGGATTTCACCGGCCCCTCGCCTTCGCGCATCAGGGAGCGGATCGCCGTGGGCGCGGTGTAGAAGATGTTGACCTTGTGCTTGTCCACCACCTGCCAGAAGCGGCTGCTGTCGGGGTAGTTGGGCACGCCCTCGAACATCAGCGTCGTGGCGCCGTTGGCCAGCGGGCCATACAGGATGTAGGTGTGGCCGGTGACCCAGCCGACGTCGGCGGTGCACCAATAGACCTCGCCGGGCTGGTAGTCGAAGACGTATTCGTGGGTGAAGCTGGCCCACACCATGTAGCCGCCGGTGGTGTGCTGGACGCCTTTGGGCTTTCCGGTGCTGCCGGAGGTGTACAGGATGAAGAGCGGGTCTTCGGCGTTCATGGGTTCGGCCGGGCAGTCGGGGCTGGCGGCCGCCATCAGGTCTGCGTAGCGGAGGTCACGGCCCGGCTCCATCGGCACGTCCGCGCCGGTCACGGGGACGACGATGACGTGCTGAATGGTCGGGCAGGTCTTCATCGCGACGTCGGCGTTGGTCTT
>JAYUCA010000116.1:0-5881 GCA_043740535.1 Rhodospirillales bacterium
GGCCAGGGGCCGTATGACGACTTCCTGCAGATCGACGCCCCGATCAACCGCGGCAACTCCGGCGGCCCGCTGTTCGCGCAGGACGGCACGGTCATCGGGGTGAATACGGCGATCTACTCGCCGTCCGGCGGCAGCGTCGGGATCGGGTTCGCCATCCCGTCGAGCGTCGTCAAGCAGGTGGTGGGGCAGTTGGAGGCCAGCGGACATGTGGAGCGCGGCTGGCTCGGCGTGGCCGCCCAGCCGGTGACGCCGACGATGGCGACCGCGCTGCACCTGGTGGCGCCCGGTGGCGCGATGGTGTCCGAGGTGCAGGACGGCAGCCCCGCGGCGGCGGCGGGCATCCAGCCGGGCGACGTGATCACGAAGGTGGGCGTGCAGGCGGTGCAGGACCCGCGGGCGCTGGCGAAGATCATGGCGGCGACGCAGGCGGGCGCGGACCAGGCGCTGACGGTGCACCGCGACGGCCAGGACAAGACCCTGACCGTGAAGGTCGCAGCGTTGCCGGACCAGGACGGCGCGGCCCAGGCCGGGACCGGCGCGGAGCGGGGGGCGCGGCTGGGCCTGGCGCTGGCGCCGCTGGACGAGCAGGCGCGACAGGGCATGAACCTGCCGGCGGGCCAGAAGGGCGTCCTGATCGCCCGCGTGCAGCCGGACAGCGCTGCCGAGGCGGCGGGGCTGCGGGCCGGCGACATCCTGGAGGCGGTGGCCAACAAGCCCGTGACCAGCCCGCAGCAGGCGGTGGCCGCGCTGCGCGAGGGCACGAAGACCCCGGGCGGCGCGGTGGCTTTGCGGGTCGTGCGGGACGGACATGCGGCGTTCGTCGCCTTGAGCGCGCCACAGCCAAAAGAGGGCTGATCGCCGACATCCCCGGGCCTCCAAGGCCCGGGGCGTTGGCGTCCCGGCGCGCCTTTTCGTCCGCCGGACCCGTCCGCTATCCAGGCGTGTACCGCCACACGCTGGCAGGCGGGAAGTTCAGCGGCGTCCACGCCTCCCGCCGGGCCACCAGCCCATGCCTGGCCGCCGGCAGCGGCGACGTCACGCAATAGCTGTAATGCAGAAACCCCCGCCCCGGCGCCACCGCCTGCATGGCATCGATGAAGCGCCGCTGCTCGGCCAGCGGCAGCAGCACGAGCGGGATGCCGCACACGACGGCGCCGATCTTGCCGTGCCGGCTGCGCGGGACCAGGTCCGGCAGCGCCCGGGCGTCGCCCTCGATCACGTCCACGCCCGGCAGCGTGTCGGCCAGGCGCCGCGCCATGTCCGGCACGATCTCCACGACGGTCACGCGGTCCGCCGGCACGCCCCCGGCCAGCAACGCGCGGGAGATGACGCCCGTGCCTGCCCCCAGCTCCAGCACATATTCGTCCGGCCCCCGCCGGACCTGCTGCACGACGCGGCGGCACAGCGCCGGGGAACTCGGCACGATGGAGCCCATCTGCAGCGGGTTCATCAGCCAGCGGCGCAGGAACAGGCCCATTCCAGCCCCCCCGAGCGGTGCTTCGTTCGCGGCGGAAGCATGGCTGTTCATGGGCGCCTCGCAACAGGACTGTCGTCCCGATGGGGCATAGCCGAGGCTTTCCCGGCTGCCGAGCCTGTCAACCGTGAAGCTTCCGTGTCAGGTCGCGCTCAGGACCGCTTCCCAGGGACGGCCTTACTCGTGCAGGGTGCTGCAAATCTGACCGACGGAGCCAGCCATGCCGCCGCATCTCGCCGCCCATGCCATCGCACGACGTTCCTTCGCCGCCCTGGCCGCCGCCGCCGCGGTGGCGCCGCGGGTGGGCTCGGCGCAGGCGCCCAAGGTGTTGAACGTCGCCACCGGCGGCGCCTTCACGTCGATCGATCCGCACTACCACAACCTGACGCCCAACAACGTCGTGTCGTATCACCTGTTCAACGGCCTGATGACCATCGGCCCCCGGTACAACCCGGAACCGGCGCTGGCGCTGAGTTGGACCGCGCTTGACGACCGGACCTGGGAATTCAAGCTGCGCCCGGACGTCGTCTGGAGCGACGGGTCGCCGTTCACGGCCGACGACGTCATCTTCACGTTCGAGCGCGTGCCGATGGTCGTCAACAGCCCGTCGAGCTTCACCCAGGCGATCAAGCCGGTGCAGCGCATCGAGGTCGTGGACCCGCTGACGATCCGCCTGCACACCCGGGTCCCGGAACCGCTGCTGCCCTATCTGCTGATGAGCGTGCAGATGATCAGCCGCAAGCACGGGCAGGGAATGGTCACGGCGGACTACAATTCGGGCAAGGCCGCGATCGGCACCGGGCCGTATGTGCTGGACAGCGTGCTGCTGGGCGACAAGATCGTCTTCAAGCGCAACGAGAAGCACTGGGGGCCGAAGCCCTACTGGGACGTGGTGAACTACCGCCTGATCGCCAACGGCGCGTCGCGGACGGCCGCGCTGCAGGCGGGCGACGTCGACATCGTCGATCAGGTCAGCACACGGGACGTCGGGCTGCTGCAGAAGGACCCGAAGCTCAGCATCGTGGCGCCGGCCGGCCAGCGGCTGATCTACCTGTATATGGATACCGAGCGGGACCAGACGCCCTCCGCGATGGACAATGCGGGCAAGCCGTTGGCGAAAAACCCGATGAAGGACCTGAAGGTGCGTCAGGCGCTGTCGCTGGCGATCAACCGGAACGGCATCAAGACGCAGATCATGGACGGCTTCGCGTTCCCGTCCGGGCAACTGCTGCCCGAAGGCGCTGTCGGCTACACGCCCGACCTGAAGCCGGATCCCTATGACCCGGCCAAGGCGAAGGCGCTGCTGGCGGAAGCCGGCTATCCCCAAGGGTTCCAGATCACCCTGGCAGGGCCGAACGACCGGTATGTGAACGACAAGCAGATCGTGGAATCGATCGCCCAGATGTGGACCCGGGTCGGCGTCAAGACGACGGTGGACACGAAGCCAGCGAGCATGTTCTTCTCGGAAGGTGGGCGCGACCTGTTCAGCGTGGACCTGACCGGCTGGGCGAGCGACACCGGGGAGGCGAGCAGCAGCCTGATCCAGATCTGCGCCTCGGTGAACGTCGAGAAGGGGCGCGGCGCGCAGCCGAAGCCGTCGCATTTCGCCCGCGCCGACATCGACGCCGTGATCGAGGAGAGCCTGGCGACCTTCGACGCCGCCAAGCGGGAGGCGCTGTATATCAAGGCGCTGAAGATGGCGATGGCCGAGCAGGCCTTCATCCCGCTGCACCACCAGGTGAACATCTGGGCGATGAAGAAGCGCTACGCGCTGCGGCCCCGCCAGCAGGAGGGCATCCGCTCCTTCGAAGTGGACTACAACGCGGACGCGTGACGGCGACGTCCCACCCTCGTCATCCGCAGGCCTTTATTGACCCGGGGATGACGTCGATCCAGAGCCAGGCGCCAGACTACCGCCCGCTGATCACTTGTGCCCGAGCACCCTCACCTTGGCGGCGTCGTAGACTGCCACCGTCTCCTTCGTGTCGAGCTTCCAAAGCGCCTCATCGTCCATCTTCATCGACGTCTTCAGCGTCTCGTGCAGCTTCTCGGTCCTTCTGTAGCCGGCGTCCCACAGGAAGAAGCTGTGCTCGACGTCCTTCAGGTCCTTCATCAGGCCTTCGTCGAACTTCGGCCGGGCCGTGTTCTCGATCACCTTGAAGACCTTCCAGACGCCGTCGTGGTAGCCCTGCATGGCCGCGATCTCGCGCTTGTAGGTCTCCAGCATCGCACTGACATCTTCGGCGTCGGGCTTTGCCGGCGCGCCCTTGGCGGGGCCGGACACCAGGGCCGCCGCTGATTTCTTGAACTCCTGCACCGTCTTGTCGATCTCGCCGAGGCGCGACGTGACCAGGTCGGCCATCTCGGCGAAGCGCACCGGGGCGTCATCCCACAGCGTCTGGTTCTTCTTCAGGTCGGCCAGCAGGCCCTTCAGCTTCTCGCGCAGGTCCTTCACGGCTGCCACCGCGGCCTTCAGGCCTTCGGCGCCGGGGGCCTTGGCCAGCGCGTCCTTGATCCCCGGCAACGGGTTGTGGGCGACCACCTCCCCCCACACCGCCTTCAGCTTCTCGCTGCCCTTCGGGAATGACTGGTCGTGGCCCTTCGGCGCCTCGCCCATCGTGCGGAGCACGCCCTCGATCGCGGCCAGGGCGTCGCCGCTGCCCGACGCCATCCAGACCGAGAGCGCCTGCTCCACCTTGATCGGGTCGAACTTCGCGACCTGGTATTTCTCCATGGTCGTCGCCGCGCGGAGCGCTGCGCCCGTCTGCGCCCACAGCTGCTTGTTCTCCTTGCCGCCCATGCTGTTCCACCGGGACACGTTCTGCGCCTTCCCGCAGATCGCCTTCAACTCATCGTCGCCGTAGTCCAACTTGTGGGAGTGCCGGGCGTCCTCAACCTTGAGGTCCTCGGGCTTCTCGAGCGGCTTCAAGCTTTTGGTCGCCAGCACCTGCCTGGCGGCGTTGAACAGGGTCTTCAGGGTGTCGGTGCCGGTCTCGCCCACGGCGCCCTCGGCCTTGCCGTCCTTGACGTCGCCATGGTGCTGCGAACCCTTGCTGAACGCCAGTTTGCTCTTGTCGTGCGACAGCTCTGTCTCGGTGGTCATCGAGGAGTCGGTGGTGAAGCTTTTCGAGTTGCCGTCGCGGTCCATCACGTTCTTCTCGTCGATGACGGACTTGTTGTGGATCTTGGCGTCGCCGACCCCCTTGTATCCCGCCTTGCCGCCGCCGCCGGCCTCGTCGTGCGTGCGCTGTTCCATGGTGTCCACCAGCGACTTGTAGGTCTTGGCGATCTGCGCCAGGTCGGCGTAGCTTTTTGCATCGGTGATCGCCTTGAACTGCTTGTCGAAATCACTCGACTTGGGGTCGAGGATCAGCACGACCGACTGTCCCTGGCCGGTCTTGACGCTCTCGTCGGCGCCCAGCGTGACGCCCTTGCCGGTGACGGAGCCCCCAGCGGCGGCGCCCTTCTCGTCATCGACCGCGGCCGTCACCTTGACCATGCCCTTGGGCGCGTTCTCGATGTCCAGCACGTTCTTGCGCTTCTTGTAGGCGCCGAGGTCGATGCTGGCGCCGAAGCCGCCCTTTTCCGCCTTGGCCCCGAGGTTGCCGCCGGCCTCGGCGCTGGCCTGCTGGTGGATCGCGCTGCCGTCCTTCATCCGCTTGGCCGCGTCCTGCAGGTGGGCGCCCTTCTGATACGCCTCCTTGGCCTGCTGCCAGCCCTTGCCGAACCCCAGCTGCAGCAGTTCGAGCGCCTCGCCCTTGCCGCCTTTGCCGTTCGCCGCGATGCACTTCATGTAGTGCTCGGCCTCGTCCTGGCTCAATTCCTCGGTATAGGAGGCGATCACCTCGGCTTCGACCTTGATGCCCGCGCTTAGTTCCAGCGTGCCTGTCTTGTCGTCGCCGACCGACTTGCTGCCCTTCTTGTCGATGCCGGCCTTGAAGTTGATGGTGGTGGTCAGCGCGTATTTCGGTGGATCCTTGCTGACCTCCTTGACCTCGACCTTGCAGTGCTCGCTGACGAAGTTCTTGATCGCCTTGCCGGCTGCGACGACCTTCTTGCCCTTGTCGGCCAGCGTCGAACCGCCGGGCGCGGCCTTTTTGGCGCCGCCGGGCGCCGGTGCGGCGGCATGCGCCGGGGCCGCCCCGGTGCGCTGGTCGTGCGTGGCCGCCTTCATGTCGCCTTTGGCGTCCAGTGCGGGACCCTGATACTTCTTTGGGTCCACCCCGAACGTATCGACGACCCATTCGTGGTCTTCGCCGGTCAGGCCCTGCCGCTGCTTCGGGGCGGCCTCGGTCGCAAGCGCGGCGGACATGTCGATCTCCCACTCAGGTTACGCACACTGCAATGTTCTGATCTTGCATCGGCGCGATGTCGCGGCATAGTGGAAATGTATCGTGTGCATCGCGG
>JAYUCA010000117.1:0-5741 GCA_043740535.1 Rhodospirillales bacterium
GGTGCCGATCAGGCCCGGCACGATGTTGTAGCGGGTCAGGCCTTCGGGGTTGTAGCGGCGGTGAATGCGCAGCTCAAACGGCGGCTCGCGCGGCTGCAGTCCGGCCAGCGCACCGGTGAGATCGTGCGCCAGCGCCAGCGGCGTGATTTGCCCCAGCGCCGCGATGGCGTTGCTGGCGGCCGAAGGGTCGGTCGCGTCCACCGCCACCAGCACGGCGGGTTTTTCGCCGCGCACCACGCGCTTGGAGAAATCGGGCGGAATCGCCAGCAGGAACTGGACCTCGCCGGTCTCCAGCAGGCGCTCCGCCTGCGCCTCGGTGGCTGGCTGGGCCACGATGTGGAAGTATCCGGTGTTCTGGATGGACGCCACCAGGCTGCGCGCCAATGGCCCGCTGTCATACGCCACCAGCGCGGTCGGCAAGCCTTTGGGATCGTTGTTGATGGCATAGCCAAACAGGACCAGCTGCATCACCGGCACGCCGATGGCCATGGCAAAAGTCAGGCGCTCGCGCAGCATCTGCTGGAATTCCTTGATGATGATGGCTGCCACCCGCGCGAAGGAGAACGAGGCGCTCATGCCAGCGCCTCCACCACGGCAGCATGGTCTGTGTCCATGAGGCTGATGAACACATCCTCCAGATCCACTTGCGCCGGGGTCAGTTTTAAGTCAGCACGCGTCCGGTAGGGTGCGAGCGACGCCTGCAACAGTGCCGGGTCAACGCCCGCCACATGCAGGGTACCCACGGCGAGGACGCCGGACAGCAGGTATCCGGCCGCGTCGCGCCACCAGCCGGGGCGGCGCCGCAGCATGGAATGGAGCGGGACGGCGGCCAGCACGGCGGCGCAGAGCTGGAACAGATACGGGTGGGTCAGGATGGCCAGCAGCAGCAGGGCAGCAGGAACGGCCCAGCGGCGAAGCGCCGGGCCTGGGTCGGCGAGTTGCCGGAAGACGAGGCCGAGCGCCACGAGGATCAGGGCATGGGCGCACAGGTTCAGGTGTCCCATGCGGACCATCAGGGCTGGCCAGGCGGTGGCGAGCACGGCTGCCGCCAGCGTCGCCAGCGGGCCGGTGCGAAGGCCGCGGGCAGCGTAGGCTGCGGCCACGGGCTGCATGAGCCAGCACAGTCCAAGGAAGGCGCCGAGCGCGTTGACGGGGGGTGCACCGGTGGCGTGGGTCCATAGCTTGGCCAGGATCGACACCAGCGGATTGCTGTCGATGACGGCGATGGAGATGGCGTGCGGCCAGAACAGGCGCGCGGTGTCGAGCAGCGGCCAGCGCCATCGGTCGGCCTGGAAGGCCAGGTGGCCGGACAGGGACTGGGCCTGGTCGCCGCCCGGTGTTGCCCAGCCAGGTCCGGCGCCGACGAGCACTTCGGGCGGGAGGATGAGCAGGATTGCGGCGACGCCCAGAACCAGGGCGGCGGCGTAGATCGGGAGGCGGGGGGTCATGGGGGGGCTATAGCATCGGGGGCGGGCGAGGACACGGGGAAGGCTTTGGCGACCGGGGTTTTGGCTTGACATCGGGGCTTCGGGCGGGTGGGGTTCGGGTTGGTTTTGGCGAGGATCGTTCCGTATGGCTGCTGGACCCTCTGGCCTGATCCCGAGCCGCCGGGCTGTCATCGGGGGGGGCGCTGCTGCGCTGGCCGCGCCGGCGATCAGGGGGGCGCGGGGGGCGGCGCCGTTCTTCAAGATGTATTTCATCATCCCGAACAACCAGGCGGCGCGGATGGCGTGGGGCACGCTGGCGGCGCGGCAGTTCACGCAGTTGGGGATCGAGGTCGTGCCGTCCTACGCGCCGTTCTCATCGATCTATCCGCGGCGCAACAAGGGCGACGGCAAAACCTATGCCGACGGGGGGTGGGACGCCTACCTGGAGCGGTACTACTATTCATCGTTGAAGCCGACGCCGAACTCGTTGTTCTCCAGCCATGGGCTGCCGCCTTCGGGGCAGAACTACTATTACATGGAAGACAAGATCGCCGACCGCTTCATGGACGAGTATTCGGGTTCGGTCGATGCGTCGGTGCAGGACGCCGCCATCAAGGGGTTCCAGAAGCGGTGGATGGAGACGGAGCCGCTGACGATCCTGTTCTATCCGGAGGATGTGATCGCGGTGAACCCGAAGCTGTCCGGGTTCAACGCGACGACGTTCCGGCCGACCTTCTATCCGCGGCCGGAGAACTGGACGATTGCGGGCGGCGGCGCGAACGAGAGTGCGGCGTTCGCGTGCTGGCCGCCGCCCGATGCGCTGCTGCCGATGTTCGGGCAAGGGTATGCGGACAGCAACGCGTCCGGGCCGGTCTACAACCAGCTGCTGGAATACGAGAGCTGGGAGAAGAAGGAGCTGCGGCCCGCGCTGGCCGAGAGCATCGAGGAGTCGGCCGACGGCAAGCGCTGGGTGATCAACCTGCGGCCAGGGGTGCTGTGGCACAGCGGGGAGCCGTTTACCGCGGCCGATGTGAAGTTCACCTTCGACCTGACGATGAACCCGGCGGTCGCCAGCGACAACCGGGCGATCCTGGCCGACGTGTTCGGCAGCGTCGATGCCTACAAGGTGACGGGGCCGCTGCAGTTGACGGTCGATCTGCCGAAATACTCGATGCTGATGCGGGAGTACGTGCTGAGCGCGGTGCCGATCATGCCGCTGCATGCGTACGGGGACATCAGGCCGGAGCAGCTCCGTTCGCACACGGTCAACACGTGGCGGAGCCCGTTCACGGTGAAGACGGGCAAGGGAAGCTACACCAGCAAGGGCGCGATCGGCACCGGGGCATGGGTGTGCGGCGGGTTCGACCCGGTGCGGAAGTCCTACACGATGACGAAGAACCCGCATTACTGGCGGAAGACCACGGGGAACGTGACGACGTTCTACATGGTCAACATCAACGGCACGGATGCGGTGCTGGCGGCGCTGAAGTCCGGCGAGATCGACGCGCACGACCCGATGTACGACGTGGGGCCGCTGTCCGGCACCATCGACGGGGCCTGGGGCCGGGTGCTGCGCTACGACAGCTTCAAGTGGCAGCATATCTGCTACAACCTGCGGCATCCGATCTTCGGCACCGGGGTGGACACGCCCCTGGGGAAGCAGGATCCGGGCCGGGCGGCAGAGGCGGCCGCCTATGTGCGGAAGGCCTTCAGCTATTCCATCCCGCGGGACGAGATCATCAAGCAGATGGCCGGGGGGTATGGACAGCCGGGCACGGTGCCGATCCCGTTCTCGGCGCCGGAGTACGACCACGCGAACAACAAGCCGATCCCGTTCGACATGGACCTGGCGCGGCAGATGCTGGGGAAGGCGGGATATAGTTAGTGGATGGGATCTGACGGAGCGAACCGTCAGGGACGATGGCCCGTCATCGTGCGCCGCCCTTGCGGTGGGGCGATCCAGGGGGCGAGAGGGGTGCATGTGGCCCCAGGATCGCTTCGCCAAGCGTCTCGCGATGACAGCGATGGTGGCGGTTGGTCGTTGGTGGAATGCGGAGGGCATTCCACCCTACGAGGCAATCGCGGATGGGCCTTTGTCGGCGAGAGTCAGGACTTCAGTGGGCTGACGGTTGTTCGGATCCCCGGGTCAGGAAGGCCCGGGGATGACGTCGGGAGCAGTGTTTTCAGATCAAGCCTTCTGGCGTTCCACGCCGCCTGGCCTGACGACGCCGCGGGCGCGGAGGCAGGCGATCGTTGCGTCGCCCTTGGCGGCGCGGAGTTCGCCCTGGCGGGTCGCCTGGACATAGGGGTTGCCGAGGCCCTTGATGATCAGCTCCTTGACGGCCGGGTCCTCGTTGGCCTGGCGTTCGCAGGCCTGCTGGTCGGTCAACGCGGTTTGCGGGCCACCGCATCCCGCCACCGCCAGAACCAGCGCGAGGCTGAGCCGGATCATTCGGCGTCCATCCAGTCTTCGATGAGGCGGCGGGCGATGCTGTCGCGGCGGGGCAGGCTGAAGCCGTGCTGTTCGCTGTTGCGCAGCTCGGCGCGGGTGAACCAGCGGGCGTCGCGGAGTTCGGTTTCGTCGATGGTGATGTCTTCGGTCAGCGCCTCGCCATAGAAGCCGAGCATGATGCTGGCGGGGAAGGGCCAAGGTTGGCTGCTGTGGTAGGTCACGCGGCCGACCTTGATGCCGCTTTCCTCCAGGACTTCGCGGGCCACGGCTTCTTCCAGGCTCTCGCCGGGTTCGACGAAGCCGGCGAGGGTCGAATACATGGTGGAGCTGGGGAAGCGCTGCGAGTGGCCGAGGAGGGCGCGGCCCTCGCGGTGGATCAGCATGATGACGGCCGGGTCGGTGCGGGGGAAATGCTGCGCCTCGCAGACGGTGCAGACCATCGCGTGCCCGGCGCTGCGCGGCTCGCAGGCGCCGCCGCAGACGCCGCAGAAGCGGTGCCGGACGCGCCAATGCATCAGGCCGCGGGCATGGGCGAGCACGGCGGCGTCGTCCTTGCCGAGCGTGCCGGCCAGGGCGCGCAGGTCCTCGAAACGGCCGAGCTGGTCGGGCAGCAGGGGCAAGGGCTCGTCAACGCTGCTGACATCGACCGCGAATACCGCCTGATCCGACATCAGGCCCAGGAAGGCCCAGGGGCCGCCAGCCATGCGCACGGCGGCGGCAGCGTCGTTGGAGAGGTAGACGGCCTGGGGTTCGCCGGTCTCGACGGCCTGCACAAGGGTCTTTGCGCGCCACACGGGGACGAACAGGCTGGCGGGGTGGGCAAGGCTGGCGGCGACCCAGCCGGCGTCGTCGCGGAGGTGCGCGGCGCGGTCCAGCGGGCTGCCGGTGTAGACGTTCGGGCGGCTTGCGAGGATGAGGGTCATGCGAGAGCTGGTTTCGCATGGGATGGGCCAGAGTGCCAGTGCCTGCAAGACTGCGCAGGAATTCCCCAGTCTTGACGCGGCGTCATCGCCGGACATCTCCCCTGGCACCCCGGCCCGGCCGTGTGCTAGGACACCGGCGGGAGGTCGGCGGCGGACGGGCGCCTCGCCAACCCGGTCAGGTCCGGAAGGAAGCAGCCGCAACGAGTTTCCGCTCGGGTCGTTTGTTCGGCCTCCCACCCTCCCGTATCAGGAGACCGGCGCCCTTCGATGTCAGGCCTTCTGGACGATATCCTGCCGGAACCGCCGCCATCCGGGCCTGGGCTGTTTGGCCCCGGGCCCGCGGGCGATGCGCAGCCGCCCGCCGTGGCCAAGGCTGAGCAGCCGGCGGCGTATCGCGTGCTGGCCCGGAAATACCGGCCGACCAGCTTCGACGACCTGATCGGGCAGGAGGCGATGGTGCGCATCCTGCGCAACGCCTTCGCGCAGGGGCGGATCGCCCATGCTTGGATGCTGACGGGGGTGCGGGGCGTCGGCAAGACGACCACGGCGCGGATCATCGCGCGGGCGTTGAACTGCGTGGGGCCTGACGGCGCCGGGGGGCCGACCGTCGATCCGTGCGGGGTGTGCGCCAACTGCGTCGCCATCCTGGCCGACCGGCACCCGGACGTCATCGAGATGGACGCGGCGAGCAACACCGGCGTCGATGACGTGCGCGAAGTGATCGACGCCACCCGCTATCGGCCGCTGCAGGCGCGCAGCAAGGTGTTCATCATCGACGAGGTGCACATGCTGTCGCGCAACGCGTTCAACGCGCTGCTGAAGACGCTGGAGGAGCCGCCGCCGCATGTGAAATTCATCTTCGCCACGACGGAGATCCGCAAGGTGCCGGTGACGGTGCTGTCGCGCTGCCAGCGCTTCGACCTGCGGCGGATCAGCGTG
>JAYUCA010000118.1:0-6299 GCA_043740535.1 Rhodospirillales bacterium
GCCGCACTGGGCCTGGTGGGCGCCGACATGCTGAAGCAGGCCGGCATGAACGTCGACGTGCAGGCGATGGACTGGGGCAACGTGATCCAGCGCCGCGGCAGCAAGGAGCCGGTGGAGAAGGGCGGCTGGAGCGTGTTCTTCACCAGCTTCTTCGGCCTGGACCAGATCAGCCCGGCCACCCACCTGGCGCTGCGCGCAAACGGCGCCACCGGCTGGTTCGGCTGGTGCGACAGCCCAAAGCTTGAGACGCTGCACGACGACTGGATGAAGGCGCCGGACCTGGCGTCGCAGAAGGCGATCGCCGCGCAGATCCAGGCGCAGGCCTTCGTGGACGTACCCTATCTGCCGCTGGGCGAATACTCGATCCCGACGGCGATCGGCAAAAGCATCCAGGGGGTACAGAAGGGCATCCCGGTGTATTGGGGGCTGAAGAAGGGGTAACGGCCGCCCCGGCCGATCGGGCACGCTGGGCGTCCCGCCATCACGGCGGATCGCCCAGCCACCCCTTGCTCGACGCATACCGGATCACCTCCACCCGGCTCTGAAACCCCAGCTTCGCCATCGCCCGCGCCTTGTACGTATCGACCGTCTTCACCCCGATGCGCAGCCGGGCCGCGATCGTCTTGTTGCTGTGTCCCGCCGCCGTCAGCCGCAGCACCTCGATCTCCCGCACGCTTAAATCCACCACCGCCCCCGCGTCGGGGTCCGCCTGCGCCGTCCGGGCCACCTGCCCCACCGCGCGGCCCGCAATGGCCGGGTCCAGATAGACCCCGCCGGCCGCCACCACGTGGATGCCGCGGCTGAGCTCCCCCGCCGCCGAGCGCTTCAATACATACCCGGCGATCCCCACCTCCAGCGCCTGGCGCAGATAGGCGGCGTCCTCGTGCACCGTCAGCAGCAGCACGCGGCATTGCGGACACGCGGCGATCAGCGCACGCCCGACCTCGATCCCGTTCATGCCAGGCATCGACAGGTCCAGGATGGCGACGTCCGGCTGCAGTTCCAGCGCGCGGCGCAGCGCGGTCGGCCCGTCCGCAGCCTCGCCCACCAGTTCCAGCCCGGCGTCGGCGACGACCAGCGCCTTCATGCCCCCCAGCACGACCGGGTGATCGTCGGCCAGGAAGACGCGCAGCGGCGCGGTGTGCGGAATGTCCATCTGCTCAGACCGGGATCCGCACGAACAAGGTCGTGCCTTTACCAGGCGAAGACTCGATTTCCAAGGACCCATCCACCAGCGCCAGCCGCTCGCGGATGCCGAGCAGCCCCAGGCGCCGGGCCGTGGGCGGCGTGCCGTCAGAGCCATCCGGGCTGAAGCCCCGCCCGTCATCCTCGATGATCATCGTCACATGCCGGCCTGCCACGCCGAGGATGATGCCGACGCTGGCCGCCTCCGCATGGCGCACCACGTTGGTCAGCGCCTCCTGCAGGACGCGGTACAGCGTCGTCTCGACCGCGAGCGGGAGCCGCCGGTCATCGAGCGTCAGATGCAGGTCGCACCGCACGCCCGAGCTTTCACCCCAGGTTTCCAGCAGGTTGCGGATCGCGGTCTGGATGCCGAGGTCATCGAGCGCGGTCGGCCGGATTTCCCATGCCAGCCGGTTGACCTGGCTGCCCAGCTCCGTCGCCAGCGTGCTCAGCGCCGCCACCCGCTGCTGGATCTCGCCGCCATCCGACGGCGCCCGCGCCAGGCCCTGCAGGCCAAGCTGCAGCAGGGTCAGCGACTGGCCCAGCGTGTCATGCAGCTCCCGCGCGATGCGAAGCCGCTCCGCCTCCTGGTCCGACACGGTGCGGCGCAGCACCTGCGACAGCTCCGCCTCCAGGATGGCCCGGCGCTCGGTCTCAAGCTTCAGCGCCTTCGCCGTCGACCGCCACAGGGTCAGGCGGCGATCCAGCTCCTGCATCAGCTGCTCCTGCCGCAGCCGCGCCGTCTCGCGCTCGCGGGCGACCTGGTCGATCCGCTGCAGCACGACCTCCAGCACCGACAGCAGCAGCCGGTGCGCGGCATCGACGTCCGCCTCCAGCCACGGGGAGGAGTGCATCCGCACCGACTGCTTCCAGGCGGCGAAGCTGGTGCGGGGGGTCAGCCGCTCGTCATCCGGGACGGTGGACACAGGCTTGTCCGGGTTGCCGCCCCAGGTCACGGTGCGGATGACCTCCGGCCGGAACCACATCACGTAGTCCCGCGGCAATCGCGAGACCGACAGCACCAGGATGCCGCTGGCGACGTCGCTGAACGCCCGCGCCGGCGGATACAGCAGCGGAAGCTGGTCCGTGTGGAACACGCCCTCGTCCGCGGTCACGTTCAGCCAGGCCACCAGCGCCTCCACCTCGGCGGCGTCCGGCGTCTCGCCCAGCCCGGTGAAGCGGCCCTCGATCCACAGCCCGACCCCGGCGGACGGGATGAACTCCATCAGGCTGGTCTGGAACCCGAGCAGGCCTTCCGCAAGGCCCGGGCTCTGGCTCATGCGCCGCACGATCTCCTCATGGATCCGCTTGGCGTGCAGCCGCGCCGCGAAATCCTCCGCAGCGACCTTCAGCTCGAGCTGCGACGACACGACTTCCGCGAACATCTCGCAGCACAGGCGCAGCCGGTGCGGCAGGAACCGCGGCGACAGGTGGTGGCAGACGACCAGCCCCCATAACCGCCCGCGCAGGATGATCGACAGCGACATCGACGCGACGACGCCCATGTTGGACAGGTATTCCCGATGCACCGGCGACACGCTGCGCAGCACGCTTTGCCCAAGGTCCAGCGGTTGCCCGTCCAGCGGGCTTATCACCGGCGTGATCGCCGCCGGGGCATAGCGCGCGTCCGGGATCATCCGCAGCCAGTTGGCCAGATAGAGCTCCCGCGCCTGGCTCGGGATGTCGGACGCTGGGTAGTGCAGGCCCAGGAAGGGCTCGATGCGCTCGTCCTTCGCCTCCGCGATCACCGCGCCGGCGTGGTCCGGCAGGAAGCGGTAGACCATGACCCGGTCGAAGCCGCAGACGGCGCGCACCTCGGCGGCGATCGCCTCGCAGAAGCTTTGCACCGTTGCCGACTGCTGCACCTGGCGCAGCATGCCGTGCACCAGCGCCAGCGCATCGAGCGGGCCCCGGTCGGGCCGCGGCTCGAACTCCAGCACCAGCGACGCGCCGCTGCGATGCGCGATCGCGTCCAGCGTGGGCCGTACGGGGCTGGCGGGCAGCGTGAAGGCGAGCACCGGCCGGGCCATCGGCCGGCCGGAGGCCAGCAGGTCGCGCAGGCGCCCGATTTCGGTCGCCGTCAGAAGGTCATCGATGACGCGGCCGAGCAGTGCTGACGGCGCGGCGCCCAGCAGCCCCTGCGTATCGCCGCCCGCCTGCACGACGCGGAGATCGCCAGGGTCCAGGGCGAGCAGCGCGCCATGCGGCTGGACGGAGCCTGGAATGTGGATGGGCTCGCGGTCGCAGACGGTCATAGCTGCCGCGACACCGTCCGCGGCGGCGGCTTCATGGGTCTGGCCGGTCACCGTCTTCGCCCGATCACGAAGTGTTGGTTGGCCCTGATGACATCCCTCCGCCGACGTGGGTAGATCGATCCCAATATTTCGTTCTCCGATGCCAAGCAAAGCCGAAAATCACCAGCAATGTCTACCGCCATCTTCGCCTGACGATGATGGGTCCGACTGCGGCCCGGGGCTGCTGACTTGTGTTCTGCGGGTTGGCTGTACTCATCATGTAGGGAATTTAACGGACAAGGGTGGGTGGCGTCCGGCAAGAGACTGACATGAGTTTGTTCGATCTCTGGTAGAGGATTGCTTATCTTCGATCGCGTAAGCACGCAGTCGCGGGCTGGACACGGCACACTGCAAACCAGGTGGATGATTTGAATCGGACCAAACAGGCGCGGGGATATGCGGCCGTCTCGATGGCGCTCCACCCGGGACAGGGGCGGGCGGACGCCGCAGGCATCGTGCTGGCGCCGGATGCGACACCGCTCCCGCCACCGGTCGCCAGGCGTGCGGACGCCCCCAGGCGGCCGAACTTGCACAACCGGGTCGATGCCCATATCGGCGCCCGGATCCGGGCGCGGCGCAAGGTCGTCGGGCTGTCGCAGGAAGGCCTGGCCGACGCGTTGGGGCTGACTGTGCAGCAGGTGCACAACCATGAACGCGGTCGCAGCCGCCTGGAGCCCGCACGCCTGTCCGACGTCGCCCGCGTGCTGGGCGTCGAGGGTGCCTATTTCTACGAAGACCTGGCGATGGCGGGCCTGGATGAAGGCGCCTACGGTCCAGGCCCCGTCGAGCGCGCTGCGGAGCCCCGGCCCGAGGTTGTCGATCTCGTCCACACCATCCTGTTCGGCATCCTGGCCCGGCCCGAAACCATGGACCTGATCCGCAGCTACGGCCGGATCGCCGACCCCCGCCTGCGGCGCAAGGTGTTCGAGGTCATCGACGACCGGGAGCCAGCGGGCGGGTAGACCGCCCGCCCCGGCCACTTCTTGTGCGCGCGCGCCGCCCATGGTGAAACGCGCGGCATCATGCGCCACGATCCCGATGCCCCCGCCCCCATCACCCCAGCCCCCATCACCCCCGCCCCCATCACCCCAGCCCCCATCACTCCAGCCCAGCTCGAGACCGCTCGGCTGATCGCCCTGATGGAGGCGCTGCGTCACCCGGAATCCGGCTGCCCTTGGGACCGGGTGCAGACCTTCGACAGCATCGCCCCCTACACGATCGAGGAGGCCTATGAGGTCGCGGACGCCATCGCCCGCCGCGACATGGCGGCGCTGCCGGATGAGCTGGGGGACCTGCTGTTCCAGGTCGTCTATCACGCGCGCATGGCCGAAGAGGCCGGGCTGTTCGCCTTCGCCGACGTGGCCCGCGCCATCACCGACAAGATGATCCGCCGCCACCCCCACGTGTTCCCGGCGCCCGAGGCGGCGCCCGCCGGGTGGGAGGCGCACAAGGCCCGGGAACGCCGCCGCCGCAACGAGCACGGCGCCTTGGCCGGCGTGCCCATCGGGCTGCCGGCATTGACCCGCGCCCTGAAGCTGACGTCGCGGGCCGGCCGCGTCGGGTTCGATTGGCCCGATGTGGCGCAGGTCTTCGAAAAGCTGGACGAAGAGATCGCCGAGATCCGGGCAGAGCTGCCGGACGCCGACCCGGCGCGCCTGGCCGACGAGGTGGGCGACCTGCTGTTCGTCGCAGCGAACCTGGCCCGCAAGCTGGGCCTGGACCCGGAGGCCTGTCTGCATCAGGCGAACGAGAAGTTCGCCCGGCGCTTCAACGCGGTCGAGGCCCGGCTGGCATCCCGGGGCCTGGCCCCGGCGGACGCCACGCTGGAGGCGATGGAGGCCGAATGGACGGCCGTGAAACAGGACGAACGGCGACCGGGCCGCCTCGCCACGTGATCCCCCGCCACCCATCACGTCATCCCCGGGCCTTCTTGACCCGGGAATCCCTCGGACGTGACGCTGCAGTCCTCATCACCCCGTTGCCACACCGCAGCCCGGCCAGTGGCGCCAACCCGCGCGCATCACGCCTGCTGGCATTGCCGATGCGGTTTGACCCGCCGTTCGGTCGACGCCGGGGAGCGGACCAGCGCGGCGGCCGGCCGTATCGGGCGGCGCACAAGCTCCCCTCCGCAATTCGGGCATAGCCCCTGGAACCGCGTGCCGGCGCACTCGGCGCAGAACGTGCACTCGAAGGTGCAGATGACGGCGTCCAGCGAGGCCGCCGGCAGGTCGCGGTCGCAGCACTCGCAGTTGGGGCGGAGTTCCAGCATCGTCGCTACTCCTCGAACAGCGCCGTACGCAGCGCCTCCCAGCTGGCGCGGTCGGGCGCGCAGATCATGCCGCCCCCGGTGATCGACGGCAACGCGGCCCTGCCGTCCAGCAGCGCCGAATAGCCGCCGGCCTCCGTGTGCAGCAGCACGCCGGCCGCATGGTCCCACGGCAGCAGCCGGTTGTAGACCGACATGTGACAGTGCCCGGCGGCCAGCATCCGGTATTGGTGCGCGGCGCAGCGATGGTCCCACGCCGCCGCCACACGCGGCAGCCGGGCGCACACGTGGCTGCGCCGAGGCTCCGGCATATACCGCCAGGACACCGAACCGGTCATCTCCGCCACCGGCGCCGGGGCTGCGACGTGCAGCCGCACGCGGGCTTCGTCCGGCGTTTCCATCCAGGCCCCCTGCCCGGCCAGCGCCACGGCGGCATCGTCGCCGACAGGGTCGTGGATCACCGCGCCCACCGTCCGCCCGTCCTGCACCACCGCGACGATCACGCCGAACAGCGGCAGCCCGGCGGCGAAGTTCGACGTGCCGTCGACCGGGTC
>JAYUCA010000119.1:0-2704 GCA_043740535.1 Rhodospirillales bacterium
CTTCGCCGCCGCCTATCAGGACCGGCTGCATGCGACGACCGCGGCCGCGACGCTGGGCGCGATGACGCAGCCCGCTGCGGCCCCGCTGGCGGCCCCTGCGATCCGCACGGTCGCGGCCTCGGGCGTCACCGTCGCGTTCGAGGCGGTGTCCTACACCTGGGACCCGGCGCGGGGGCCGGCGCTGAGCGGCCTCAGTTTCCGCGTGCCGGCGAACGAGACGGCGGTGCTGGTGGGGCCTTCGGGCGCGGGCAAATCGACGGTTTTGGAGCTGTTGCTGGGCTTCGTGCGGGCGGACTCGGGCCGGATCACGATCAACGGGGCGGACCTGGCGAGCATCACGCCGACCGCGCTTTCGCGCATGACGGCGTGGATCGGGCAGCGGCCGGTGCTGTTCGCGGGCAGCATCCGCGACAACATCCGATTCGGCCGGGAAGATGCGGGCGATGCCGCGATCGAGGCGGCGGTGCGTGCGGCGGGGCTCGGGGCGGTGGCGGCCGAGTTGCCGCAGGGGCTGGACACGGTAATCGGCGAGGGCGGCCATGGCCTGTCCGGCGGGCAGGCGCAGCGGGTGGCGATCGCGCGGGCCTTCGTGCGCAACGCGCCGCTGCTACTGCTGGACGAGCCGACCGCGCATCTGGACCCGTCGACCGAGGCCGATGTGCTGGACAGCCTGCGCCGGCTGGCGCTGGGCCGCACGGTCATCATGGCGGCCCATTCCAATGCCGCGATGGCGCTGGGCGGCCGCCGGATCGTGCTGAATGCCGGGCGGGAAGCCGCGGCGCAGGGCGCGGCATGACGCCGCTGCTGCGCATCCTGGGGATCTGGCGCGGCGAGGCGCCGGCGCTGGGGTTCGGCATGGCGACGGCGCTGCTTTCGACGGGGGCCGTGGCCGCGCTGGCGTTGCTGGCGGGCTTGGCGCCGGCCGCGGCGGGCGGCGTGATGCTGCTGGCTGCGCTGCGGGGCATGGGCGTGGCGCGGGTGGTGCTGCGATACGTCGAGCGGCTGGCGACGCACGGCGCCACGTTCCGTGCGCAGACGGCGCTGCGGATATGGATGTTCCGTGGGCTGGCGCGGCGGTCGGCGGGGGGGCTTGGGTTCCTGCGGCGCGGCGACGCGCTGGCGCGGCTGGTGGGCGACGTGGACGCGCTGGACGGGCTGTATCTGCGGATCGTCGTGCCGCTGGCGGCGTCGCTGCTGATGCTGGTCGTGACCGCCGTCGTGCTGGGGGGGCGGGCGCCGCTGCTCGCCGTCGCCGTGTGCGTGCTGCTGGGCGTGGCGTCGCTGCTGGCGCCGGGGATCGCGGCGCGGGCGACGTTGGAGGCGGGCGGGCGGCTGGCCGAGGCGGCGGCTGGCCTGCGGATCGCGGCGCTGGACGCGCTGGGCGGCATGCGCGAGGTGCGGGCCTTCGGCAACGAGGGCCGCATGCTGGCCCTGGTGCAGGCGCGGGAGGCGGCGCTGTTCGACGCGCAGCGCGTGGTGGTGCGCCATGCAGCGCTGGCGCAGGCGGCGACGCTGCTGTGCGCGCAGGCGGCGCTGCTGCTGGTGGTGCTGGCCGGGCTGCCTGCGGCTGCGGTGCTGGCGTGCGCGCTGCTGACGCTGGCGGCGTTCGAGGCGGCGGCGCCGATGCCGCGGGCGGGCGCGCAGGCCGGGCACGCGGCGGCGGCGGCCGGGCGGGTGATCGAGGCGGCGGACGCGCGTGCGGATGAACCGGCGGCCACGGGCCGGCCGCTGCCCCGAGGCACGGCGCTTCGGTTCGAGGCGGTGCGCTTTGCCTGGCCAGGCCGGGCTGCGGTGTTCGAGGGGCTGACGATCGACATTCCGCCCGGCAGCCGGGTCGCGATCCTGGGGCCGTCCGGATCGGGCAAGTCCACGCTGGCGGCGCTGGCGTTGCGGGTCGTGGCGCCGGGGTCTGGCCGCGTGCTGCTGGGGGGCGTCGATATCGCCACGCTGGCCGTGGCGGACGTGCGCGGGCAGATCGCGTGGCTGAGCCAGGCAACGCATGTGTTCGCCGACACCGTGCGGGCGAACCTGCTGCTGGGGCAACCGGGTGCGGACGACACGGCGCTGTGGCAGGCGCTGGGCCAGGCGGGCCTGGCGGAGTTGGTCAGCGGGCTGCCGGATGGGCTCGACGCGTGGATCGGAGAGGGCGGCGCGGGGCTGTCCGGTGGGCAGCTTCGGCGGGTGGCGCTGGCGCGCGCGCTGCTGTCGGCCGCGCCGATCCTGATCCTGGACGAGCCGGCGACGGGGCTGGACGACGCGGCGGAGCGGGCGTTCTTCAGCACGCTGAACGATGCCGCGGCCGGGCGGACGGTGATCCTGATCGTGCACCGCCTGCTGGGGGTGGAGCGGCTGGACCGGATCTGGCGGCTGAGCGGCGGCCATGCGGTCGCGGCGGCGGGGTGATGGCGGCAACGCATGGGGCGGATGACGCTTCGCTTTTCCGCCCCACGGCCGACGCACGCGCCCGGAAAGAATTGACGCGGCTTCTGCGAACATCGAGTGTCCGGACCAATTCATCCAGGAGTCGCTCGTGACCGATCCGGCCAACCGCGTTCCCATCCTGCTGCGGCTGGTCGCGCATGGCGTGGATCGCGCCAGCGTGGCCATCCGCCCGCGCGGCCGGACCATGATGGACCCGGGCGCCGAAACCCGCCGGGTGGAGCGCAGTATCGGCCGCTGAGCACTGGCATGGCGCGAGGGATGG
>JAYUCA010000120.1:0-5500 GCA_043740535.1 Rhodospirillales bacterium
TGCTCCACCAGAACGCCGGAGCGCCCCGCGGTCACAACGTGCGTCTCGTTCGGGCTCGGCAGTGCGGCATCCGGGTCCCCGCCCTGGGCGCGGATCATGCGCTTCCAGGTGTCCATCGCGCGGCCATCGGACAGCGCAGCCACAACATCGGCATCGGGCTGGCCAGCGTGGGCGAGCATTTCGCGCGCGAGGGCAACCATCAGCTCAATGACGTCTGCCGGCCCACCGCCGGCCAGCACCTCGACCGACTCGCGTACCTCGTTGGCGTTGCCGACGCCGCTATCCCTCGATGTTCGAGCCTATCCATGGTTCGGCCTTCGACATCATGGGCAAGGGCTTAGCCAATCCGGTCATCTACCTGAAGCGATCATGCTCTAGGTGTCTTCCGGGATGCCCCGCATCCGTTTGATTGCGCCGCGGCGGACCTTGGCCTCCACGCGCCGCTTGCGCTCGCCGAAGCTCGGCTTCGTCGCCACGCGCCTGATCTCGCGCACCGCCGCCGCGCGCAGCAGCTCCACCACGCGGTCCAGCGCATCCTGGCGGTTGCGCTCCTGCGAGCGGTGGCGCTGGGCCGTCAGGATCAGAACCCCATCGGCGGTCACCCGCGAGCCGCCAAGCCGTTCCACCCGCAGCCGCAGCGCCTCGGGCAACGACCCGGCGCGGCGAAGGTCCAGCCGGACCTGCACCGCGGTCGAGACCTTGTTGACGTTCTGGCCGCCCGGGCCGGAGGAGCGGACGAAGCTCTCCTCAAGCTCCCGAGGGTCGAAAGCGATGCCTGGCGCGATGGGTATCAGCATGGCTTCCGTATCATAACGGCATGGGTATAATCGGGTCTCGCACGGAGCCCGACATGCCAGACGCCATCGCACCCCCGCTTCGAATCGGCCTGACCAGCAAGACCCCGCACGCGGACTTCACCGCCATCACGCGCGTCGCCGCGGCGCTCGACAGCCAGGTCAAGCGCCATCTGGGTCCGATATGGGGCATCCACGCCACGGTCGAGCCGGTCGAGAACCCGGTGCAGATCCCGCGCGACATGTCCCCCATCTTCATCGTCGAGAACACGCCCTTCAACGTCGGTGGACTGCACACGAGCAATGACGGGGGCCGCGCCTTCGCGATCGTGCTGGTGTCCCGCGATTGGGGGCTGGGGGCCAGTCATGAATGCCTCGAACTGCTGGTCGACCCGTCGGGCAACCGGATGACGGAAGGGATCGGGCTGCAGGTCGTGGAAGGCGCGGTGCAGGACAGCGCCGGGCGGGTGAAGTATGTCGTCGAGGTGTGCGACCCGATGGAGGATCCGTCGCATGCCTACACGATCGACGGCGTGGTCGTCAGCGATTTCTACACGCCGCAGTATTTCGACGACGCGGTGACGCCGGGCGGGCTGTACAGCTTCTGCGGCCACCTGGAGCGCCCGCGGGAGGTCAAGCCGAACGGCTACCTGAGCTGGCTGACGCCGGCCGGAAAGCTGCAGCAGCTTCGCTGGTTCGGCGGCCCCGCGATCATCGACCTGCCGGACCATTCCTCGGCAACGATGCAGGACGGCCTGTCGCACCGGCAGTTCATCGACCGGCACACGCCGACGCCGCGGTTGAAGCGGTCCGGAGGGCCACAGTGAGTTCGGCCCAGGTTGCGGTCATTCCGCATCCCCGAGTTGCCCGACCAGCGGCGCCAGCCCGAGCCGCTGCGCGATCTCCAGCGCCTCGGCATGTGCGGCGGTTGCCTCGGCGTCCTGGCCGAGGCGCCGCAGCGCCTTGGCGACCAGGCCCAGCGCCGCGGCTTCGGCGCCCGCCTCGCCCATGCGCCCTGCCATGGCGTGGCCGGTCCGCGCGGTTTCGAGCGCCTCCGCCGTCTGGTCCAGGGCCAGCATGGTCTCGGCCAGGATCGCCAGGCGCTGCGCCTGCATCGCCATGAAGCCCATGCGCTCCGCGTCCTCGACGGCCTGGCGGGCGATCGGCAGCGCCTGCACGGCGCGTCCGGACGCGACATGCGCCTGCGCCAGGAATCCTGCCGCCACCGGGCTGAGCAGGCGGACGTCGGCGCCGCGGCACAGCTCGTCCGCGTGCGCCGAGGCCTCCAGCGCGCGATGCGGCCGGCCCTCGGCGAGCGCCACCGCGCTGTCGGCCAGGTGGGCATAGATCTTGGTGTGGCGCTGCTCCAGCGTGGCCGCCAGCGCCAGCGCCGCGTCGCAGCTGGTCCGCGCCGCCACCAGGTCGCCACGGGCCGCATGGGCGCGGGCAGTGTAGGACAACGCGTTGACGACCAGGTGCACGTCCAGTTCGTAGCGGCGCCGGACCGGTTCCGGGCCCATGTGGGTGATCACCGCCCCCATGTCGGCAATGGTGCCCGGCATGTCGCTCTGCGAAAGGCTGACCAGGCCGCGCTGGAACTGCGCGCGCACCGCCAGGTCCGCGTCGCCGTGGACGGCCGCCAGCGATATCAGCGCCTGCGCATCGGCCAGCGCGCCCTCGGGATCCCCCCGCAGCCACCGCCCGTGGCTGCGCATGATGTGGGCGAAGGCGAGGCCCTCGATCCCGTCCTGCCCGGCGGCCAGGCGCACCGCCTCGTCCAGATGCGGGCCCAGCGCGGCCACGTTGCCCAGGCGGAACAGCGGCCAGCGCACGCCGATGTGCAGCCGCAGCAGGGCGGCATCGCGCGGACCGTGCTCGCTCAGGTGGTGCGCCGCCAACAGGGCCTGGTTGTAGTAGTGCACCGCCTCGGGGTTGGCGTAGCGGTCATAGGCGCGGGTGGCGGCGCTCTGGGCGTAGGCGACCGCCTTCGGCCAGGCCTCGGCCTGCACCGCGTGGTTGGCGAGCAGGTCGACGATGGGCTCCGCCGGGCCCGCGCGGCGCTCCAACGCGTCCAGCACGGCGCCGTGCATGCGGGTCCGGCTGCGTTTGAGGATGCCGCTGTATGCCGCCTCGCGGATCAGGCCGTGGCGGAAGGCATAGCTGGTGAGCCCGGCGTCGCCCTCCACCAGGAACCCGGCCTCCACCAGGCGGCCCAGCGTGCGGTACAGCGACGTGTCATCCAGCCCGGCGGCGCCGCGCAGCAGATCCAGCGACACCACGCTGCCGACGACGGAGGCCGCCTGCAGCACGTCCTTCTCGGTTTCGGCAAGGCGGTCCACGCGGGCGTCCAGCAGGCCCCGCAGGCTGGCCGGCACCCGCAGCTGCGGCACCGGGGCCAGCAGGCGGAACAACGCCCCCTCCCGCGTCAGTTCGCCGCTTTCGAGCAGCGCCCGCAGACACTCCTCGAGGAACAGCGGGTTGCCGTTGGTATGCTCGATCAGCTTGGTCTCGAGTGCGGCGACGTCCGGGCCCGGCAGCAGCCGGGTGCGGAGGAAGGCGACGGTGCCGGCCTCGTCGAGCGGCCGGACCGCGCAGGCCTGCCAGTGCGCCTCGGCCCAGGACGCGGCATCGCCGCCCTGGCCGGCCCGTTCGGTGACGATGCTCAGCAGCCGGCGGCCGGACGCGCTGGGGCCCAGGCGCTGGATGCTGGTCAGGCTTTCGGCATCCAGCCAATGGGCGTCCTCCACCACGACGGCCAGCGGGCGCTGCCGGCTGAGGTGGTGGAACGCCTGGACGGTGGCGGCGATCGTCCTTTCCCGCCGTTCCCACCCGTCCAGCGCCGCCCAGCCCGGGGCCTCCGCGTTCAGGCCCAGCAGCATCGACAGGGGCGCGAGCGCCTCGTCCGCCGCAGCGCGGGGCAGGTCGAGCGCTGCGGCGACCTTGTCGCGGCGGCTCGCACCGGGGTCCGACGGTTCCAGCCCGAGCAGCCGGACCAGCAGTTCGCTGACCACGCCGTAGCTGGTGCGGCGGTGCGGCACGGCCTCGGCCTGGCAGAACTGCCATTCCTCGGGCAGATGGACGCTGGTGAACTCCCGCAGCAGGCGGGATTTCCCGGTGCCCGCATCGCCCACCACGTGGACGGCCTGGCCCTCGCCGGACGCCGCCCGGTCCCGGGCGACGCGCAGCAGGTCCATCTCGCGCTCTCGCCCCACCAGGCGGGCGCCGCTGGCCAGGTCCGGTCCCAGCCCGGTGCGGGCGGGCCGCATGCGCAACAGCTCGAACACCGGGGTATGATCGTCCATGCCCTTGATGACGATCCCGTCGAGCGCCCGGGCCTCGATCCGGTCGCCGGCCAGTTGCCGCGTGGGGCCGGTCAGCAGGATCTGGTCGGGCTCGGCGGCCTGCTCCATGCGGGACGCAAGGTGCACCGCCTCGCCGGCGGCGCTGTAGTGCAGGCCGACGTCGCCGGGAACGGCCCGGACGACGACCTCGCCCGACCCGAGGCCGAGCCGGACGTGGACCCGGGGCCGGACCTGGTCCTGGATGGCCAGGCGCATCGCCAAGGCGGCCAGGCATGCCTGGGTCGCGTGGTCCTCCATGGCGATGGGCGCGCCGAACAGCGCCATGATGCCGTCGCCCATCACCTGGTTCACCAGCCCGCCATGGCGGCGGACCGCCTCGGTCATGCAGGCGGTGACGATGCCGAGGATCTCTCCGGCAAGCTCCGGGTCCTGGCCGGCGACGAAGGCGAGCGAGCCCTTGATGTCGGCGAACAGCACGGTGACGACCTTGCGCTCGGACCGCCGCAACGCGGTCGCGGTCTGCGACGGCAGGCCCGCGCCCAACCGGACCCCGCATTGGCCGCAGAAGGCCATCCCGTCCGGCGCCCCCGCCCCGCATGCCTCGCATGCCCGCATCCCGTGCCATGACCCCTTTTCATTTCGACACCGACCCGGCTATGCTGGGTTCAGCAAGCAGGCCACAGACGGTGCGCGCTGCCCGAACAGGAGGATACAGGATGACGCCCGACCCTTATACCGTGAAAGTCGTCATGAAACACCCGCACGTGGTGATCTCGCACGTGCATCTGGCATCCGGGCACGCGACGCCGCCGCATTCGCACAAGCACGACTACGTGGTGCACCCCAAGGCGGACACGAAGCTGCTGAAAACGACGTTCCGGAACGGCGCCGTCATCAGCGAGGAGCACGTGGAGCACAAGGCGGGCGAGCCATACTACGTGAGCAAGTCCGAGGACGGGACGGAGTTCACGATCAAGAACCTCGGCGGCGCCGCGATGATGTGCGAGAAGACGCAGCTGCCGCCAAAAAGCTGACGGCGCGGCCGGCGGCCGTGCGGCGCACGGCCGGCGATCCCGTGCGCTATTTCAGTTGGCTGTCCTTGCTGCCCCGGCGGTTGTACCCGGAATGCACCGGGCGGCTGTCAAGCGCCGACTGGCAGACGACGCAGGTCCGCACCCCGGGCAGCGCCCGGCGGCGGGCGTCCGGGATTTCGTCGCCGCATTCCAGGCAATGCGACGCGCCCGCGCCCGTCGGCATGCGCGCCCTGGCACTGGTCACCGCGTCCATCACGGTATCGTCGATCTGATCCTGAACCGCCCCGTCCGGGGCCCAACCGCTTGCCATCGCACCGTCCCCCAAATGGGTGGGTTCACCTACCCTAGAGCGGTATCGTTTCAGGTTGCT
>JAYUCA010000121.1:0-2978 GCA_043740535.1 Rhodospirillales bacterium
CCGTCTGTGCGCCTGGAAGGGCCGGTTGCCGCGGGACAGCGACGAGTTCCTGTGGGACCCGCACGGCCCCGTCTGGGCCGACGGCTACGGCCCGATCCGCATTGCCCCCGAAGCGGCCGCCATCGTGCGGGCCACCCTGATCGCCGAGCCCGCTGCCGTAGTGCGGGCGGCGATCGGGAACACCCTGCGCCAGCTTGTCCTGATCCGGATCGGCGACACGCTCATGCCGGACCACCTCGACGCCGCGGTCCTGCCGCGGCTGCAGGCCTACTTTCCGCCGTCGGAAGCGGCCCGCTTTGCCGCCGGCCTGCAGGCCCGGGGCGCGCTGCCCCGGCAGGGCGCCCCGTTCAACATGTTGTTTGAAGCCCTGGCGACCCTCGGCGCCGCGGGCTGTCCTGCAATCGCGATCCTTCACTGGCGGCGCCGGCGCGCACTGAGCGGCCTGGCCATCCTCGCCCTGGTCGCGCTGCTGGCAAACGCCTTCGCCACCGGCGCGCTCTCAGGCCCGCACGACCGCTACCAGGCCCGCATCGCCTGGTTGGTGCTGCTCCCGCCCGCCTTCGCGCTGGGCTTCCCCCGAAGACCCCTCCGCGATTGCCTCGTGGGGTGGAATGCCCTCCGCATTCCACCATCGCGCCAGCGCCCAGCAGCGTAGGGTGCAGTGCGCCTTCGCATGGCATTGCACCCACCCAATGCACAGGTCAGGACTTCTGATCCCTGGACTTTATACCACGAGCCCAAAGTCCTGACTCCTCGAATACCGGGGATATTAAGCATCGACCGGTCCGCATCGTCACTGCGAGCTCTTGCGAAGCAGTCCAGGGCGGCCAGACCTGATCCATCGGTCCTGGATCGCTTCGCAAGCGCTCGCGATGACGAGTGATTACTTAATGTCCCTGGTATAAAACCGTCGGGTGGAATACGGCTTCGAATTCCACCACCCCACACCGCGACTGTGGACCAAAGAACGTTCCAGCCTAAATGCAGGCGTCAGCGGTCAGCACTTCTGATCCCTGGTCTCATGCCTCGCTCGCGTTCCCTTCGGGCCGCCACTCCTCGGTCGCCGCCTGCAACCGATGAAAGCTGCGCCAGCTGTACGGCAGCATCCCCAGATAGATCAGCCCGGCCGCCGCCAGCGCCGCCCACGGGTCCGCCACCAGCAGTGCTGCGAACGTGCCGACGCCCAGCAGCAACGGCAGCACGTATGCCTTCGGCACCTTGAAGTTCTTGAAGCTCCAGACCGGCAGCGTCGACACCAGCAGCAGCGCCGTGCCCACCAGCACGGCGGCGCAGAACAGCGGATGATGCGACAGCCGCGCCACCCAACCCAGGCCGAGCGAGCGGCCCTCCAACCCCAGGAACAGCGGGAACAGCACGAGCCCCGCCCCTGCCGGCGCTGGCACCCCCGTGAAGAAATTGTGCAGGTATGCATGCCGGACCGATGCCGGCGCCTCCAGCGCCGCGTTGAACCGCGCCAGCCGCAGCGCCATGCACACGGCGAACATCAGGCACGGCATGAACCCGAACCCGCCAGCCGTCTGCAACGACCACAGGTACAGGATGAACGCCGGCGCGATCCCGAAGCAGCAGAAATCGGCCAGGCTGTCGAACTCCGCCCCGAACCGCGACGTCGCCTTCAGCAGCCGCGCCAGCCGCCCGTCCAGCCCGTCGATGCAGCCCGCGACCAGCACCGCCACCGCAGCCGCGCCGAACCGCCCCTCCAGCGCATAGCGCATGCTGGTCAGCCCGGCGCACAGCCCGAGCAACGTCATGATGTTCGGGATCATCCGGTTGAACGAAGGCCCGGTGACGCGCGGCCGCTGCCGCTGCCGCAGCCGGGTCCGCAGCCGGCTGACCGGGGACAGCCTAGGCGCGGTCATGGTATTCCCAAGCATGGGGCCAACTCGGCGATCAGCGTCTCGCCGCCGATCATCGTCTGCCCCTCCACGACCAGCGGAACGACGCCCAGGGGCAGATAGAGGTCCGTCCGGCTGCCGAAGCGGATGATGCCGAAACGCCCGCCCGCCCGCACCGCGTCGCCCTCGTGCACCTGGCAGACGATGCGCCGCGCGATCAGGCCGGCGATCTGCACCACGGCGACATCGCGCCCGTCGGCCAGCCGGATCGCCAGCGCGTTCCGCTCGTTCAGCTCGCTCGCCTTGTCGGCGCTGGCGTTCACGAATGCCCCGTGCCGATACGCGATCCGCGTGACCGTGCCGTCGACCGGCGCGCGGTTCACGTGCACGTCCATCACCGACAGGAAGATCGCCACGCGCCAGCGCGGCTCGTCGCCCAGGCCCAGCTCCACGGGCGGCGCCACCATGGCCACGGAGACGACGCGCCCGTCGGCGGGGGCCACGACGATGCCGGGCCGGGCCGGGGCCACGCGCTCGGGATCGCGGAAGAAGTACAGGCAGAACAGCACGAACAGCAGCCCCACCCAGACCATCCAGGCGCCGACGAGCAGCCCGAGCAACGCCACGAGGGCGCCGCCGATAAGGAAGGGCCGGCCGGCAGGATGCGGCGGGGCCAGGACGGTGCGGACAGTCTCTGAAAGGGTCATCGTGCCGCCTGTATGGGGTGCTGCGCCCATTCGAACAAGCGGATCAGGGGGCAGGCACCGCGAATGCCTGGCCGGGATAGATCAGGCTCGGGTCCTTGATCTGGCCGCGGTTCGCCAGATAGATCACCGAGTATTGGGTGCCGCGGCCATAGGCCACCCGCGCCAGGCGCCACAGCGACTGGCCGGGCTGCACGACAACCCGGTCCGTGCCCGGCGCGGCGGCGCCCGCCCCGGCCCCCGCCGCCACAAGCTTCAGGTCAGCCCGCTGGAACGGCACCTCCACCCTGCCCATCACACGGCCCCGGGCGTCCAGTTGATCGACCCGCAGCGTGTGCACCCCCGGTGCGACGGCATCGCCCGGCGCCACGCTCCATCGCCCGGCCGCGTCCGCGTGCTTGTCGCCCACGGGCCCGTT
>JAYUCA010000122.1:0-3344 GCA_043740535.1 Rhodospirillales bacterium
CTACCACAGCCTCGGGCCTCGCTTTATGCCAGCGTCATCCGCCTCATTGGCCAGATCCCGCGCGGGACGTGGCAGCTTCGGGCCTGGCTTATGCCAGCGCGGGCGGCGTGGCCTGCGCGCGGCGGCTTTGCCACAGCGCCACGAAGTCGATCGGCTGGAGCAGGACGGGGGGGAAGCCGCCGTCGCGGGTCACGTCGGCCAGGATGTTGCGGGCGTAGGGGAACAGCAGCCGCGGGCACTCGACGAGCAGGACAGGCTCCACCGTGTCATCGGGGACGCCGTTCAGCGTGAAGACGCCGCAATAGGACAGCTCGATGATGAACACCGGGGTCGGCTCCGCGCCGTTGGCGGTGGCCGTGGGCTCGGTCGCCTCGGCCTTGATCTGCAGCGTGACCTCGAACACGTCCTGGCCTTCCTGGATGCGGCGGGCCTGCACGTCGAGGTTGATGTTGACGTTGGGTTGGGCGCGCAGCGTGCTGTAGACGGCCGGCGCGTTCGGCACCTCGAAGGACAGGTCCTTCACGTACTGGATGTTGACCACCAGCGGCTGCGTGGCCGGCTGTTGGGTCTGGACGGTATCGGACATCGGTCTGGCTTTCCCGGGCTGGATTTGGAGGCGCGGTAACACACCCGGGCGCGCAATTCCACCCGGGGCCGGGGTTCGTCAGGGCCGTACCCACAGATGACCGCCCTCCGGATCGGTGCGGAGCAGCGTCCAGCCGTGCCGTTCGGCATAGCCGGTCAGGGCGGCGTCCATCGGCGTCTTCCAGGCCTTCGGGAACAGGCCGGCGTAGATCGCCGCGGGCGGGCGGCGGGCGAACTCCGCCTCGATCATGGCGGGCGCCAGCGCGTGCAGGCGGCCCAGCGACAGGGGCGTGAAGGCGTCGCCCGAGCGGAACACGAAGGGCCCGGTTGCGAACTCGGCCCGGACCGGGTTCGCGTCCAGCACCAGGATCGGGAACAGCGTGGCCACGTCGCCCGCGACCTCGCCCGGCGGCCTTGCCGCGCGGATCCGCTCGGCAAGCTGCAGCGCCGTGCGGTGGGCCTGCAGCCCGACCCATTGGGCCGGGTCCAGCACACCGGGAACCTCGGCGGCCAGCAGCACCAGCGGCGGGATGCAGGGCAATGTCGCGACCAGATACATGATTCGCTTGCGGGCCGGGTCGGCCAGGTGGGCCGTGATCCGGTCCAGATGGGCGACGCAGCAGGCCAGCAGGGGCGCGACCGCGGCGTAGTACATGGCCCAGGACGGGCTGGGCAGGAAGGCGAGGCACGCAGCGGCGGCCGTCATGCCCAGCAGCAAAGGCCCGGGCCGCTTCCATTTCCGCCGCCGCGCCGTCACGACGACCGACAGCACCGCGCACAGCACCAGCAGCGTCAGGTTGCCGCCCAGCAGGCTCCATTCCAGCAGCGCCTCCAGCTTCGCCCAGGGCCCCAGCAGGGCGCCGAGGCCCTGGCGGCCATACCAGTCGGCCGGCGCGATCAGGTGGAAGTCGAGCAGGGCGAAGCGGAACGCCTCCGGCGCCAGCGCATAGAACCAGGCGGCCGGCGCTGCGGCCAGCGCCGTGCCGAGCAGGACCGGCAGCAGGCGCCGGCGGGGTGCGAACAGGGCGTACAGCCCCAGGATGGCGGGGGCGAACACGTAGGAGACCTTGGCCTCCGCCGCCAAACCGAACAGCAGCGCGGCCAGCGCCTGGCCCCAGAACGAGCGATCGACGGCGCGCAGATGCAGCGCGAGCCCGGCCAGCATCAGCGTCAGCGGCAGCGCGTCGTTGCGGCTGTTGGCAAGCGGCGCGGCCAGAAATGGCGAGAGCAGGCAGGCCGTCATCAGCACCAGCGTCAAGGGCACGGCGGCGCCCAGCCGCCGCAGGATGCGCCACAGCAGCACGCCCGATACCACGGCCAGTACGAAGGTCAGCAGCCGCCCGGTCAGCAGGAACCAGCCATCGGCCAGCGTGAACAGCGGCGCCAGCACAAGCGGATAAAGCGGGGCCTGAAGATACAGGAAGTCCCGATACGGCAGCAGGTGCCGGGCCATGGCGCCGGCGGCGATGTACTGGTCCTCGTCGTAGGTGACGCTTCGGGTCATCGCCGCAGCGAACAGCGCGATCAAAGCCAGCACGACCCAGGCGGCCACCCCGATCCGCCACGCCGAACTCAGGCGGCCCGGCGGGCTTGCGTCCAGCGGCGGGGCGATCGGCGGGCTGTCGGGCATCGGTGCGCGACCATCGCTTGCGCCTGTGGCCGCGTCAACGCGGTGAAGTGTAAGACCTTGTTAGCGGAAGGAAGGCACCCTTCCACTGCGTCATCCCCGGGCCTTCCTGACCCCGGGGACCTCTTAAGACGGGAGGCTCGGTGTTCCAGTTGCAACGGAACCCCCGGTTCATGAAGGCCCGGGGATGACGTGGTTATATCATCGCAACGAAAGCCTGACTCCCGCCAAGTCGTAGGGCGGATAAGCGCAGCGCCATCCGCCGCTCCAAGTGGACTCAACCCAAAAGGCGGAAGACGCTTCGCTGTTCCGCCCTACGCCGGGGCTGCACCCTACGAAGCCCTCTCCGCGGTTGGCACAGGTCAGGACTTTTGATCCCTGGTGCTATTTGCCGTGGCCGGGCCCTGACGCGGCCCTTCACCTCCGCTTCGTTCCCGCTGAACCGCGTGGATACCCGGGTCAAGCCCGGGCAAGACGGAGTCGGAACGAACCGCTAGGCCGAAAAGCGCCGCAGGACGTTGCCGGTGATGCGGGCCACGTCGTTGTCGTAGCCGCGGATCGGCAGGCTGCCGCACCATGTGATGGACCCGGTTGCGAACACCATGCCGCCGTGCTGCGTCTCGAACAGCACCAGCTCGGCGCGGATGAGGTCCGCCGGGCGTTCGCCGGTGACGGTGTTGACGTGGCTCAGCAGCTCCTCCGGCACGGCGACGAAGTGCGCCTGGTGGCCCTCGCTGCGGGCCAGGATCACCGTGTTGGGCGGCGTGCCGAGGCGCAGGTCGGCGCGGTCCAGCTCGAACCCGGCCGCGCCGCCGCCGGACAGGCCTTCGCCGCCGAACACCGCGTCCGCCACGCCGTCGAACACCCAGTCATGCTCGGGCCCCACCGGCATGCGGCGGTAGCAGCTGCCTTCGAACAGGCCCTGCGCCGAGAAGCCGACGCCGGCCAGCGCCTGCGGCGGGCGCCCGTTGCGGCGCCACAGCCCGCCATAGCCGCCATCGAGCTGGTGGTAGGCCTCGCCGGGTTCGGCGGGCCAGGCGCGGATGCCGCCCTCGGCGCGGCGCACCTCGATCACGCCGGGGATCGCCGTGCTGTTGGCGATGCGCCAGTAGAAGCCGTTGCCGCCCATGTA
>JAYUCA010000123.1:0-6285 GCA_043740535.1 Rhodospirillales bacterium
GACTGGGCCCGGATGCAGCTGTGGTCCTGGACGCCGTAGCCGCGCGCTGATGGCCAACGCCTTCTTCACCCAGGCCTGGTACCGCGTCGCCGGCCTGCGCCCGCGCGTGCTTGAACACGTGAAGGTGCAGCGCCACCGCTACGGCCGCCAGGCCTGGTATGCCCTGCACGACCCGCTGGCCGGCCGCGTCCACCGCGTGACCCCTGCCGCCTACCTGTTCGCCGTCCGCATGGACGGGCGCCGCACCGTCGACGATATCTGGCAGGAGCTGGTGGCCGAGATGGACACCGAGGCCCCGGGCCAGGAGGCCGTGGTGCAACTGCTGATGCAGCTCCACAGCGCGGACCTGCTCGCCGGCGACATCCCCCCGGACGCGGTGGAGCTGCTCTCCCGCAGGGACCGGCAATCGCGCTCGCTGTGGCTCCGCAACCTGCGCTCCCCGTTGTCGATGCAGTTCCCGCTGATCGACCCGGACCGCTTCCTGACGCGCACGCTGCCGCTGGTCGCCCCGTTGATGACGTGGTTCGGCCTGCTCGCCTGGCTGGCGCTGCTGGCCGCGGGCCTGTTGACGGCCGCGCACCATTGGCAGGAGCTGACCGAGAACATCCTGGACAAGGTGCTGGCCGCCGAGGGCCTGCTGGCGCTCGCCCTGTGCTACCCGGCCGTGAAGGCCCTGCACGAGCTGGGCCACGGCTACGCCGCCAAGCGCCTGGGCTGCGAGGTGCGCGAGATGGGCGTGATGCTGCTCGTGCTGTTCCCGGTGCCCTATGTCGATGCCAGCACGTCGGCGGCCCTCAAGGGCAAATGGCAGCGCGCCGGCGTCGCGGCGGCCGGCATCATGGTGGAGCTGGCGCTGGCCGCGGTCGCCGCCCTGGTCTGGGTGTCGGCCGAACCGGGCCTGGTGCGGGCGGCGGCCTACAACGTGATGCTGATCGGCGGCGTCTCGACCCTGCTGGTCAACGGCAACCCGCTGCTGCGCTTCGATGGCTATTACGTGCTGACGGATGTGCTGGAGGCGCCCAACCTCGGCCAGCGCAGCACCCGCTACCTCGGGCACCTGATGAACCGCTTCGTGTTCAGCGTGCCGGGCATGCGGGCGTTCTCGGCCTCGGCGTTCGAGCGGGGCGTGATGCTGGTCTATGCGCCGCTGGCCTGGTGCTACCGCCTGGCGATGACCGCCGGCGTCGCGCTGTTCGTGGCCGAGCGGTATTTCGTGCTGGGCGTGCTGGCGGCGGTCGTCAGCGTGACGATGGCGTTCGTGTGGCCCTTCACGAAGGCGCTGTGGCGGGTCGCCATGTCGCCGCTGTACCGCGGCCGCCGGCTCCGGGCCTCCGGCCTCACCTTCGGCGGCATCGCCGTCGCGGCTGCCCTGGTCATGGCCGTTCCCGCGCCGCTGCACAGCAATGCCGAGGGGGTGATCTGGCTGCCGGAAGAATCCGCGGTGCGGGCCGGCACGGACGGCTTCATCCGCCGGGTTCTGGCGGCGCCGGGCGCCGTGGTGACGCAGGGCGCGCCGCTGCTGGCATTGGCGCACCCGATCGCCTTTGCCCGGCTGCAGGTCACCGAGGCCCGGGTCGACGAGCTGGCGGCCAAATACGCCGCCGAGTGGGTGACGGACCGCCTCGCGGCCGAGGCGACGCGGTTCGAGCTGACGCTGGAACAGGCCTCGATGGCGCGCGAGCGGCTTCGCATCTCACGCCAGACCATCCTGGCCCCCGTTGCCGGAACCTTCCACAGCGTCCGCGCCGCCGAGGACCTGGATGGCCGCTTCGTCAAGGAGGGCGACATCGTCGGCTACGTGACGCCGGCCGCCGGCCGCACAGCGCGCGTGGTGGTGCCGCAGGCCGACATCGGGCTGATGGCGAGCCACCTGCGCGCGGTGGTGGTCCGGCTGGCTGACCGCAGGACGGACCTCGTGTCATCGGTCGTGCGGGCCGTGCCGGCGGGACGTGACGACCTGCCGAACCAGGCGCTGTCCCGGGCCAACGGCGGCGAGATTTCGGCCGACCCGCGCGACCAGAAGGGCACGCGCACCTTCGAACGCCTGTTCCAGTTCGACGTGGCGCTGCCCGGCGCCGGGCCGGACATTGCGGCGGTGGCGCAGGCGGGCTTCGGCTCCCGCGTGTATGTCCGGTTCATCTACGATTGGGAGCCGATCGGCGGGATGCTGTATCGGCGCGTCCGGCAGGCGTTGCTGAGCCGGTTCGAGGCTTGATGGTTCGTGCCGGATGGTGGAATGCGGCTTCGCATTCCACCATCTCGGCGCGGCCGCCTACGATCAATCGCCCCCCTGCAGCACCAGCCGTTCGCCGTCCAGCTTGTAGCCGGCCAGGCGGGACATGAAGGTCTGGCCCAGCAGGTTGACGCTCAGGCTGCCCTCCTTGGCCACGCTGGCGACGACGTTTCGCCGTGTGATGGTGCCGATCGTCAACGTGGCGATGGTGGTGGGCGCGAACTCCGCCTTGCCGTTCGCCGTGTTGCCGAACGCCGTATAGCGCAACGACCCCATATCGACGCCCGCCTTCGCCGCGTCCTCGGCGCGCAGCGTGATCCGCGATGCGCCGGTATCGAAGATCATGCGCAACGGCGTGCCGTTGACGGTGGCCGCGAAGTAGAAGTGGCCATCCCGCTCCCGCTGCGCGGTGGCCTGGCTGCCGAACGACTGCATGCTGGGATAGATGACCGCCGGCAGCGCCGCGCCATGCCCCGCCGCCGGGCCATACCCCGTCTGCGCCCCGGCATGGCCGATCAGGGCCAGCGCCATCCCCAGCCCGGCAAGCGTCCGTCGCGCAAAGGTGTCGATGTCGTCTGGCATGGAACAGGTTCCCTCGTGCCCATTCGATGGTGCCCGAGGCTGGAGGCCGCCACCAATCAGGAATCGACGGAAAATGTCAGCAGGCTTCGGCGAACTGCCTCACGTCAGGGCTTGGCCGTCCGCCCCGCCCCGCCGATCAACCCCTCGATCGCCCCGATCACATCCGCCGGCACCAGCCAAAGCCCCGACAGCGTGGCCGGCAGCCTGCCGTCCCACCGCGCCAGCGCGTCGATCAGCGCCTTGGTCTTCAACGTATCGAGGAACGGCGCGATCTTGTTGGCGTCATACGCCCGGTTGATCGCCTCCTGCACGTCCTTGTCGAAGGTGAACGTCCCCGCCCAGCCGATGTAGTCCAGCGTGATGCCCCGCGCCGCGAAGAACGCCGCGGCGTTCTTCTGCACGTTATCCAGGATCGCCCGCGCCTGCTCGTTCGCGCGGTCCAGCGTCCGGCTGGAGAACTCGTTGCACACCATGGTCTGCACCGCGCCGCGCCCGACCCCGTCCATCACTTCCGTCAGCGTCCGCCCATAGAACACCGACGTGAAGATCACCTGGTTCGTGCTGCGGTCCCCCGGTGGCGGCCGCACGCCGAAGTAATACAGGTAGCGCGCCGCATTCTCCTCCAGCACCGAGGCGGCGATCGAGATCTCGACCGTGATGTTCAGGCCTTCGGTCGATTGGCACGGGAACGACTCGTTGCGCGTCGACGTGCCGCGGTCCTTCGCCGCCACCCATTCCCGGTTGTACGGCGTGCGGTCGACGATGATCAGCCGGCCCGTCGGCACGTAGGCGTCGATGCCCCAGTTGCCGCCGGAGTTGCTCAGCTTGGCATGCGGGATGATGAACCGCTTGGCCGCCAGCTTGTTGGCGTTCAGGTAGTCCACCCCCTCGAACCGGCCCTGGCTGTCCTTGTTGGCGCCCACGTCGGGGATCCAGAACGCCGACTCGTTCGGCAGGATGAAATACCCCTCCGTCTTGTCCGTCGTGTCGAAATACGCTTGCGCGCCATGCACGCTGCCCAGCAGCAGCGCCACCGCCGGCAGGAAGCCGCCGCCGATCCGCGGCAGCCCACGCCGCGCCGCCCGCAGCCGCAGCGGCCGCCACCACAGCGCCGCCAGCACCGCCAGCAGCAGCAGCGTCGTCACCGCGCCGAACCAGCCGAACAGCCGCATGCCATACTGCGCGGTCATGTACGCCCCGTCATCGTTCGCGAACTGCCGCCCGGCCATCGGCCCCGACACCAGCGGCCCGGCCGTCTGCAGGAAGAAGTTCAGCCACCCCCACACCAGAACAGCGGCAACCGTCACGCCGCTACGGGCCAGGACAGTCATGATCGAGCCTTTTCATGGTTATTCCGAAACGAACACTACGCCCGGCCGGCGTCCGGCGGAAGGGGGGGCAGCGTTGCGTCCAGCGCAGCCTGCAGCGTGTATGCCGCCGCCATCCCATCCACGACCGCCGCCCGCCGCTTCCGGTTCATGTCCAGCTCCTGGATCAGCATCCGGTTCACCGCCGCACTCGACAGCCGCTCGTCCCACAACGCCGCCGGCAGGCCCGTGGCGCCCGACAGCGCCAGCGTCCAGTCCCGCGCCGCCTGCGCCGCCGCCCCCATCGTGCCATCCATCGACAGCGGCCACCCGACCACCACCCCGCCGGCGCCTTCCTTCCGCGCCAGCGCCAGCACCAGCGCCGCCACCGCCCCCAGCTTCCCCCGCGCCATCGACCCGTACGGCGAGGCCAGCATCAGCCCCACATCGGACAGCGCCACGCCGATCGTCCTGGCCCCCGGGTCCAGCCCGATCAGCCGCTGCCCGCGCCCCAGCCCGGCCCGCAACGCCCCCATGTTGATCAGCGCCATGCGGGCCGGTATCACACCCCCCGACCCGCCACACAAGGAACACCGATGTCGCTCGACCCCGCGACCGTCCGCCGCATCGCCAAGCTGTCCCGCCTGCATATCGAGGACGCCGACATCCCGCGCCTGCAGCACGAGCTGAACGGCATCATCGGCTGGATCGAACAGCTCAACGAAGTGAATGTCGACGGCATCGAGCCGCTGACCGGCGCCGCCGTCATGGCGCTGCGCCTGCGCGAGGACACGGTCACCGACGGCAACCTGCAGGACGCCGTGCTGGCGAACGCGCCAGACCGCGCCGGCGCGTTCTACGCCGTCCCGAAGGTGGTCGAATGATGGATTTTTCGCTGGCCGGCGCCCGCGACGCCCTCCGCCGCCGCGCGGTCAGCGCCGTGGAACTGACGCAGGCGCATCTAAGCGCGATCGAGGCGCTGAACCCGGTGCTGAACGCCTACATCACCGTCACCGCCGACCAGGCGATGGACCAGGCCCGCGACGCCGACGCCCGCCGCGCCGCCGGGCAGGACGCGCCGCTGCTGGGCCTGCCGATCGCCAACAAGGACCTGTTCTGCACCCAGGGCGTCCGCACCACCGCCGGCAGCCGCATCCTGTCGCCTTTCGTCCCCCCCTATGAAAGCACCGTCACCGCCAACCTGCTGCGCGACGGCGCGGTGTTCCTGGGCAAGACCAACCTCGACGAGTTCGCCATGGGCTCGTCCAACATGACCAGCGCCTACGGCCCGGTGACCAACCCCTGGAGCCCCGGCGCCGCCAAGCTGGTCCCCGGCGGCTCGTCCGGTGGTTCCGCCGCCGCCGTCGCCGCCGGCCTCGCCTTGGGCGCCACCGCGACCGACACCGGCGGCTCCATCCGCCAGCCCGCCGCGTTCTCCGGCATCGCCGGCATCAAGCCGACCTATGGCCGTTGTTCGCGGTGGGGCATCGTCGCCTTCGCCTCCAGCCTGGACCAGGCCGGCCCCATGGCCCGCACCGTCGAGGACTGCGCCATCCTGCTCGCCAGCATGGCCGGGTTCGACCCGAAGGACAGCACCAGTGCGGACCGCCCCGTGCCCGACTTCGCCGCCGCCTGCGCCCGCGGCGTCCGCGGCCTGCGCATCGGCGTCCCCCGCGAATATCGGCTGGACGGCATGCTGCCGGAGGTCGTCGCCCTGTGGGAACAGGGCCTGGCCTGGCTGCGCGACCAGGGCGCCGAGACGGTCGACATCTCCCTGCCGCACACGAAGTATGGCCTGGCCACCTACTATATCGTCGCCCCGGCCGAGGCCTCCTCCAACCTCGCCCGCTACGACGGCGTCCGCTACGGCGCCCGCGTCGATGGCGTGGACCTCGATGACCTCTACGAACGCACCCGCGCCGCCGGCTTCGGGCCCGAAACCCAGCGCCGCATCCTGCTCGGCACCTACGTCCTCAGCGCCGGCTACTACGAGGCCTACTATGTCCGCGCGCAGAAAGTCCGCACGCTGATCCTGCGCGACTTCACCGAGGCTTTCCGGACCGTCGACGCCATCCTGACGCCCACCGCCCCCACCGCCGCCTTCGCGCAGGGTGCCAACATGGACGACCCGGTCACCATGTATCTGAACGACGCGCTGACCAT
>JAYUCA010000124.1:0-3119 GCA_043740535.1 Rhodospirillales bacterium
GTCGATCGTCTTGCTGCTGACGCAGGTGCTGCCGCAGTTCACGCCGCTGTTCGCGCAGAACGGCGTGGCGTTGCCGGGGCCGACGCAGTTCCTGGTGGATGCCGGTGCAGCACTGTCCGCATACGGGCTGCAGGCCGGGCTGGCGGTGCTGCTGGCCGGGGTCATGGCGCGACAGGCCATGCGGCGGCCGACGCCGCGGCTTGCGCTGGACCGGCTCCTGCTGCGCCTGCCAGTCGTCGGCGGGATGATGAAGGAGGTCCTGGCCGCCCGTTTCAGCCGAACGCTCGGCACGCTGCTGGTCAACGGCGTGCCGCTGATTGCGGCGCTCGACGTGGCCCGCGGCACGCTGGGCAACCGCGCCGCGACCGCGGCGGTCGATGCTGCGACGTTGGCTGCGCGAGGCGGCGGCGATCTTTCTGCCACGCTGCTGGACGCCGGGGTCTTCCCGCTCCGCCTGCCGACGCTGCTGCGCCTGGGGCACGAGACGGCTCAGCTTGGTCCGATGGCGCTGCGGGCGGCCGAGATCCATGAGGAGGCTTCGCGCCTGGGACTGCAGCGCCTGGTGGCGCTTCTGGTCCCGGCGATCACCATCGTCATGGGCGCGGTAATCGCGGGGATCGTGGCCTCGTTGCTGCTCGCCATGCTCAGCCTCAATGACCTCGCGGGCTAGGCGGGACGCCGGCTTCACGCTGATCGAGGTCCTGGTCGTGATCGCGATCCTGGCCGTCGCCGTGGGCATCGTCGTCGGACGCGGACCGGACCGTAGCCCGATGCTGGAGGCTCGGGTCGCCGCAGGGCAGATCGCCCGGGGCCTGCGCGTGGCGCGCTCGGAGGCCGTCCGCGGCAACCGGCCGGTCGTCTTTACGCTCGACATGGACCGCCGCGGCTTTTCGGTGGGTGCGTCGGCCATGCAGGCGCTGCCGCCCGGGGTGAATCTCACGATGGTCGCAATGGCCGAAGCCACGCCGAACCAGGTGCTGGGCCGCATCGTGTTCGCCCCGGATGGCGGCGCGACCGGGGGCCGCATCGGCGTGGCGGCCGGGGGGGTCTTGTTCGTCGTGTCGGTGGACTGGCTCTCGGGCCGGGTTACGGTGGCCGATGACCGGCGTTAAGCGACGAGGCGCTGTCCCGCTGCCCAATAGTCAGGATGGCTTCACCCTGCTGGAGGTGCTGATCGCCTTCCTGATCGGGTCGATCGCGCTGGCCGTCCTGTTCCAGGCGGCCGCGGACAGCCAGACCGCCAGCATCGTCGCCGCGCAATATCAGGAGGCGCTGTCCCGCGCCCGCTCCCGCCTGGCGGCGATCGACGCGGCCGGGCCGATGACGGCCGGCGACCGGCAGGGCGACGATGGCGGCGGGTTCCGCTGGCGGGTCCGGGTCGCGCCGCTTCAGTCGGGGACGGGGACCACGCCGACACCAATGCTGTACGTCGTCAGCGTCGCCGTGTCCTGGGGGTCTGCGGGGCCGGAGCGCACCGTCCGGCTCGAGAGCCGCCGGGTCGGCCTGGCGCCGCCGGCGGCGCCATGAGGCGCGATTCCGGCTTCACCCTGCTGGAGGTTCTCGTCGCCCTGGTCGTGCTCGGCTTCGTCGTGGCCGCACTGTCCCAGGGCCTGCGGTTCGGCCTGCGTGCGACCGAGCGGCAGGAGCGTGCCGCCGCCGAGCGGGGCGACCTGGATGCGGTCGATCGGCTGCTGCGCCGGCTGGTGACCCAGATGGACCCCGGATCGAGCCGGACCCCGGCCGCCGTCATCGGCGACCCCGCCGCCCTGGTCTTTACCACAGACCTCGGCGCCGCCGTCAGCGCACTGGCCACCGCCGAGGCCGATGCGCGCCTGGCTGTCGAGGGCGGCCGGCTCGTCCTGCGCTGGCGCCCGGCGCTGCACGTGAGCCGGTTCGGCCCGCCGCCGCCGCCGCAGCAGACGACCCTGCTCGAGGGGATCGAGCGGATCGAGTTCGCCTATTGGGGAGCGGCTGGCAACGGCCCTCCCGCCTGGCGCACGGAATGGCGCGAACGTGCCTTGCCGCTGCTGGTCCGTATCCGGCTGGTGTTTCCCGCCGGCGCAGCCCGCCACTGGCCGGATATCGTCACAGGCCCGGCCCGGCCGCGGCCGCCGACGTGACGGCGCATCCAGGCGCGGCTATGTCCCGTTATACAGACAGGAGAGCAATTCGATGTCGGCAGTCCAGGACGTCTTGGCATGGTGGGCCGCGCAACTGCGCGACCTCCTGCCCGCACGCCTGTGCGCAGACGCCGGCCAGGGCGCCGCCGTGATCGTGGAGGAACAGGCTGGCGGGCTTGTCCTGCATGAGCGCGGAGGCCGGCGGGAAAGACGGGTGGGCGCGTTGGAAACGCCGCAGGCGCGGGCCGTCCTGGCTTCGCGCCGCGGCGCCCGCCTGCTGCTCCGCGTCCCCGGCTCCGCCGTGCTCGAGCGCCCGCTGTCTTTGCCGCTGGCCGCCGAAACAGCGCTCGACAGCATCGTCGCCCACGAGATCGACCGCATATCCCCGTTCGCCGCCACCGAGGTGGCCTGGACTTACGCGGTCGAGCGGCGGGATAGGGCGGCAGGGCGCCTGGAACTCCGTATCGCGCTGCTGCCGCGCGCCGCCGTAGCCGAGGCGGTGGGCCGCCTGCGGGATCTTGGTGCGACAGCCACGTCCGTCCTCGCTCCGCGCAGCACGGGCGGCGACTGGCGCATCGACCTCGCGGCGGCGGGCCGCCCGCGCCGCCGCGGCGCGAACGCCCGCACCGCCGCCGCCTTGGCCGCGGCCTGCGCCCTGCTGGCCGCCAGCTCCGCTGCCCTGCCCTTCGTCCTGCAATACACCGCGATCCACCACGAGGAGGATCGTATCGCGCAATTGCGCCCTCAGGTCGCCCAGGTCGAGGCGCTGCGGCGCCAGGTCGCGGGTCGCGCCGGCGCGCTGGACGTCGTGGCCGCCGAATCGGCCCGCGCCGGCCAAGTGCTGAACGTGCTGGCGACGCTGACGACGCTGCTGCCGGACAACACCCATCTGACATCGCTCGGCCTGCGGCAGCGCGTCCTGACGCTGGCCGGGCGGTCCGCTTCCGCCGCAAGGCTCATTCCGCTGCTGAGTGCGGACCCGGCCTTCGGCAACGCCGG
>JAYUCA010000125.1:0-2393 GCA_043740535.1 Rhodospirillales bacterium
ACCATGCAGCGCGTGCGCCTGCCCGATCGCCGGATCCGCTACACCTACGCAAGCCCGGGGATGCGCGACACCTTCGGCATCGACCCGGCGGCCGTGCTTGCCGAAGCGACCGCAACCCACGACTGGGTGCATCCCGAGGATCGGACACGGTTCGTGGACGCCCTGCACCGCTCGGCCGACAGGCTGGAGACGCTCGACCAAGAGGTGCGCGTCCGCGGCGCCGACGGGACCATGCGCTGGGTCCGGAGCATCGGCCACCCCCGGGCGCTCCCGGACGGCAGCGTGGTCTGGGACGGCATCGCGCTGGACGTTACGGCACGGCGCGAGACGGAGGCGGCGCTCGACCGCATGGTCCTCCTCGCCCGCGAGGCCGAGGCCGGGGGATCAAGGCTGACGGCCGGCGAACAGGGCCGGGTCGGCCGAGCCCTGGCTGCGGTCGGGCGCTATCTCGATGCGCTGATGCTGCGCGTCCCGCCCGACGTTCTCCATCACGTGGAAGGGATCAGGTCCGAACTGTCCATCCTGCTACGGGGAAGCAACGAACCCAGGCCGGCGGAAATCCCTCTGACGCCACGGCAGGTCGCCGTGCTCGCATTGCTGGCCGAAGGTGCATCGAACCACGAGATCGGCCAGCGGCTTGGCATCGACACCGGAACCGCGAAGCTGCACGTCGCCGCCATTCTGAAACGGCTCGGCGCCGCAAACCGGACAGCCGCCGTCGCCGAGGCCCGGCGCCACGGCCTCGTGTGACGCCGGCCTCACCGGCCAAATGTCGGGTCCGTCTCCCACATCACCTGGTTGACCGGCAGCGCCACGGCCGAGTTCGGCACGTCCGCCGCCGCCGCCCCCCCCGTCCGGGTCCATCCAGGCCCGCGTCACCGCCGCGCCCACGTCCGACTTGTTCTGATGGTCCGTGGACACGATCTCCATCCGCGGCGCCCCAGGCCCGGCCTCCCGCGCGTGCGCTGTCATGGCGATCTCCTTCTCCCTCGTCCCCTGCATACAGCCGAACCCGCGCCCGCCGCCAAGCCCGCCGGTCAGGCCGCCACCGCCCGCGCCGGGCCACCGCCGCGCGACTGGGCCCGCCACAGCAGCGTCGCCGCAATCGTGCCGTTCAATAGATTCCACCCGATACCGTTCGCGAATGCCAGCCGGTACGATCCTGTCCAATCGAAGATCTCCCCCGTCATCCAGCCCCCCACCGCCATCCCCACGATTGTCGCCCCCAGCACCAGACCCACCTTCGCGCCCGCCCCCCGCGCCGGAAAATACTCCCGCACGATGATCGCATAGCTCGGCACGATCCCGCCCTGGAACAACCCGAACAACCCCGAGATCACGTAGAGCGACGTCAGCGAATCGAAGAACAGGAACAACGACAGCGTCGCGAACTGCAATAGCGACCCGGCCAGCAGCGTCGGCAACCCACCGATCCGGTCGGCCACCCAGCCCGACCCCACCCGGCTCACGATGCCAAGCCCCAGCATCAGCGAAAGCATCTCCGCCCCGCGCGCCGGGCCATACCCGAGGTCCGCGCAGTAGGCGACGATATGCACCTGCGGCATCGACATCGCGATGCAGCAGCCCAACCCCGCCGCCACCAGCAGCGCAAGCAGCGTCCCCGGACCAAGCCCGAGCCGCGCCTGCGACGTGGCCACCTCGCCGCCGTCGCCGCCCCCGCCCGGCGCCACCGGTGCCGGCGCCCGCAGCATCCAGCCCAGCAACGGCACCGTGAGCAGCATCGTGACGCCGATGCCGAGCTCCGTCGCGCGCCAGCCCCAGGCATTCGTCGCCGCCGCCACCACCGGTGGCCAGACCGCACCGGCCATGTAGTTGCCCGAAGCCGCGATCGCGACCGCCAGCCCGCGCCGGCGCCGGAACCACAACGACGCATCCGCCATCACCGGCCCGAACAGCGCGCCCGAGCCGAACATCCCGATCAGCACCCCGTGTGCCAGGGCATAGACCACCAGGTTCTGCGTCTGGCTGGCAACCGCGTAGCCCACCCCCAGCATCATTCCGCCCACCGCCAGCACCCACGCGATGCCGAAACGGTCGCTTGCGCGCCCCATCACCACCCCGCCCGCGGCGAACCCCAGCATCGTCAGCGTATAGGGCAGCGCGGCCCCGCCGCGCGCCGCACCGAACTCCGCCTGCACCGCCGGCAGCGTGACCACCACCGACCACATCCCGACGCCGCCGATCGAACTCACCAGCAACAGCAGGCCCAGGCGCACCCACGACGCACGGCTGTCCAGCATCCCACCTCCCCGCTGCAATCGCCCCAGACTACCAAGCAACCCGACCTGCCGGCATTGCCCAGCCCGGCATGCCTGCCCCGCCTCACCCGCGGCCAGCCTTCCGCATGGGGCGAACAGCACTGATCGGGCGGA
>JAYUCA010000126.1:0-11094 GCA_043740535.1 Rhodospirillales bacterium
TGGGCAGCGGTGGATCGACCCAGACCAGCAGCAACGGCCTGGGCGGCCGGCAGGGCGGCGTGCCCACCGGGGGCCGGTCCATCCCGCCGTTCGACCTGTTCCAGGGCGGCTTCGATGCCAGCTGGGAGCTCGATCTGTGGGGCCGGGTCCGCCGCGCCGTCGAGGCTGCGGACGCCAATCTGGACAGCTCCGCGGAGGCTCGGAGGCAGACCTTGGTCACGAGCCTGGCTGAGCTTGCCCGCGGCTACGTGCAGCTGCGCGGCACGCAGGAAACGCTCCGCATCGCCAACGGCAACCTGCGATCGGCGCAGGAGAGCGCCAACCTGAGCGCCGAGCGCGCCCGCGGCGGGCTGGCGACCGATCTCGATGTCGCCAACGCCCGCGCCCAGGTGGAGAGCACGGCGGCGATCATCCCGCAGCTGGAACAGCAGCAGGAGCAGGGGATCAACGCGATCGCCCTGCTGCTCGGCGCGCCGCCAGGCGCCCTGGTTGCGGAGCTGTCGCCGCCGCGGCCGATCCCGCCAGTGCCGCCCACCGTGCCGGTCGGCATCCCATCCGACCTCGTGCGCCGCCGCCCCGACATCCGGCAGACGGAGGCCCTGCTGCACGCCGCCACCGCCGATATCGGCCAGGCGGAGGCGGATTTCTTCCCGAAGGTCACGCTGTCGGGCAGCCTTGCGCTGCAGTCCGTGCAGTTCAAGGACCTCGGCAGCTGGGCTGCCCGCACCTACAGCCTGGGCCCGGCCATCACGATCCCGATCTTCGAGGGCGGCCGGCTGCGCCGCACGCTGGAGCTGCGGAAGGCCAAGCAGCAGGAAGCCGCGATCAACTACCAGAAGACCGTCCTGGGCGCGTTCCACGACGTCGACAACGCGCTGATCGCGTATCGCGCGGAGCAGCGCCGCAATGCCCGCCTGGCTGCCAGCGTGCAGCAGTCGCGCCGTGCGCTGGGCCTGGCGCAACAGCGCTTCCGCCTGGGCCTGTCCGACTACATCGAGGTGCTGACCGCGCAGCGCACAGTGCTGCAAGGGGAGCAGCAACTGTCGGACAGCACGACGACGATCAGCACGAACCTGGTCGCGCTCTACAAGGCGCTGGGCGGGGGCTGGGCACCGACGTACCCCGATGCCCCGCCCCCCTCAGTCGCCGAGAAAGGGCCAGGGTGACGATCAGCCGCCCAAACCGCCGCCGCGTAGGGCGGAAAAGCGCAGCGTCATCCGCCTCTGCGGGCCATCCGGCGCGGGCCATCCGGCGCGCGGCATGGCAGCTCATACCCAGTCTCTCTGTCGATGACCCGTCATCGCGAGCCGCCCTTGCGGCGTGGCGATCCAGGGCGGCACGCTCGGTCTTGCGGCCCTGGACTGCTTCGCAAGAGCTCGCAGTGGCAAGCTAGAGCGGTATCGTTTCAGGTTGCTTGGACCTGAAACGAGGTTCCGCGTTCTTAATCAACAAACTAGAGCATGATCAGGACGTTGGTATCGGCAACCAGCTGCACGCGTCAGGCGATCTCCGCGGCGTGGGCCTCGCGCGTGGCGCTCACGGCCTCCTCGATCAATAACTCCCACGCTTCGGGCGCCATGTCGGAAAAATGGCTGCGCGCCTCGGCCATGGTCTGCTCCAGCACACGCCACTTCACCGCATCCTCGATGAATTTCGACAGGTCGCCCTTCTTCATGCCGCGCTCTGCGAGACAACTGCGGACGGCAATGTCAGTGCCTTTGGAAACCTCGGCGTTTGCGTGTTTGGGCGTATTGAGTGGTACGCCGTTATCTACGAGGCGCACATCAGGTTACTTGCTACCAGACCTGCCAAACGAACCCCGCCGCGCCCGCCGCTGCGAGCCCCATCCCGCACCGGCGGTAGAACACCACGTCCGGCACGAACCGCACCGAGTCGCGCGCCGGGCCATCCCTCGATGCCCCCCTGGCCCGCTGCGTCATCCGGGCGCGGAACACGTGCTCCCCCCAGGTCGGGACATCCTCGTTCAGGGCCATCATCGTGCAGACGAACCACGTCAGCAGCCCCAGCAGGCCGAGGCCCAGGAACCCTAAACGATTGACAATCAACAGCGCGGCCCCGGCCAGCACCAGCAGCGCCGCCCAGGCCAGACACTCCGCCGCCATGGCCGCCCTTGGCCTCATTTGTCCACGCTATCACCCGGTCATGTTCACGCCATCCCACCGGTTGACGCTCCATCGCCGTCATGGTCGGGTCGGGCGATGGCCCCTACCCCCAGCATCCTGCTCATCGCGTCCCCGCTCGAGGACGAGCACGTCGCCCGCATCCGCGCCCTGGCCCCCGACCACCTGCAGGTGCTGCACGACAAGACGCTGCTGCCGACGCCGCGCTTTCCCAGCGACCACAAGGGCGGTCCGTTCCAGCGCACGCCGCAGCAGCAGGCCCGCTGGCAGGCGATGCTCACCCGCGCCACCATCCTGTTCGACCTGCCGGCACAAGCGGACCTGCCCTTTCTCTCGCGGCTGGCATGGATCCAGACGACCAGCACCGGGGTGGGCCCGGCCGTCGCACGCCTGGGCCTCGACCGGCAGGGCATCCTGATCACGACGGCCCGCGGCGTGCATGCCGGGCCGCTGGCCGAATGGGCGTTCATGGCGCTGCTCAGCCACATGCGCGGCCTGGACCATCTGAAGACCGAGCAGGCCTATCGGCGCTGGGAACGCCATTCCGGCGAGGACCTCGCCGGGCGGACCCTGGTGCTGATCGGCGCCGGAGACCTGGCCCGCGGCTGCGCCCGCGTCGCCCGCGCCTTCGACATGCGCGTGGTTGCCGTCGCGCGCGACCCGGAGCGTGCGCGCCCGCACAACGCCCTGTTCGACGCGATCATCCCCACGAAGGAACTGCACGTAGCCCTCGGCATGGCCGACGCGCTGATCATGACGGCGCCCGAAACCCCGCAGACGCTCGGCATGTTGGATGCCGCCGCCTTCGCCGCCACCAAGCCGGGCGCGCTGTTCATCAACATCGGCCGCGGCAGCACCGTCGTCACCGACGCGCTGATCCACGCTCTGCAATCCGGGCAGCTCGGCTTCGCGGCCCTGGATGTCACGGACCCCGAGCCGCTGCCGCCCGACCATAAGCTATGGTCGATGGCCAACGTGCTGATCAGCCCGCACAGCGCGAGCACGGTGCGGCGCGAGAACGCTCGGATCACGCAGATTTTTATTCATAACCTGACGTGCTGGATCGAGGGGCGGCGGGCGGACATGCGGAATATCCTGGACACGCGGCTGATGTATTAGCGAGCACGCCGCCCCGATCATGATACCTGCAGCGCAGTTGCGCGTAGGCCGGCGGATGACGCTGCGCTTTTCCGCCCTACGCCGTGCGGGTGGCTTCCGGCCTTTTACGGTCAACCGTTGCCGATCAGGATCCCGGCTGCCAGGACCAGCGCGCCGCCCAGCATCACCTTTGCCGCGGCCGAAACCGGTGGCGTGTCCATGTATTTCCATTGGATCCAGGCGATGGCCAGCAGCTCGATCACCGTCACCCCCGCGGCGAAGGCTGTCGCCGTCCAGAAGTCCTTGATCAGATACGGCAGCGTGTGGCCGATGCCGCCGGCCACCGTCATGATGCCGCACACGACGCCGCGCAGCAGCGGGGTGCCGCGGCCGGACAGTTTCCCGTCATCGGCCAGCGCCTCGGCAAATCCCATCGAGATGCCGGCGCCGACCGAGGCCGCGATGCCCACCAGGAAGGCGTCGTGGCTGTTCTGGGTGGCGAAGGCCGCCGCGAACACCGGCGCCAGCGTCGATACCGAGCCATCCATCAGCCCGACCAGGCCGGGTTGCACGATCTGCAGGATGAACCGCTTGCGCGCGTCCTCGTCCTCGCGCTCCACCGCGCCGCCGGTCAGGCGCTTTTCCTTGATCGTGTCGGCGGCGTGCTGGTGCTCCATCTCGGCTTCCGCGAGGTCGCCCAGCAGCTTGCGGGTCGCCGCATCGGTCGAGCGGCCGGCCGATTCCGCGTAGAACCGCGCCGCATCCACCTCCATCTGCCGCGCATGCCGCCGCACCGCGTCGATGCCCAGCGGCCAGATCATCCAGGCCGGCTTGCGGACCACGGCGCCCTTCACGTCCACCCGGCGGACCAGCGGGATGTGCTCGCCGAACTTGGTCACATAGAGGTCGATCAACGAGCGGCGATGCCCGCTCTCTTCGGCGGCCATGTCGTCGAACACGCGGGCGCTGTCGGGGTATTCCTCCCGCAGGCTTTCGGCGAAGTCCATATAGATCCGGCCGTCCTCCTCCTCGGAGCTGATGGCCAGGGCCAGGATGTCGCGTTCGGTCAGATCTTTGAAGCTTCGCATGTGCACAAAATGAGGTCGCGCCCCGGATCGGTCAAGACGCAAGCGCAATGATGCAACCGATACTCACTCGCAGCCGGCAGATGGTCGATACGGTCTCATAACAACGCACAGCAGTCCTGGCTCTCGCCTACGAACACCCCTCCGGGATAGCCTCGTAGGGTGGAATGCCCTTCGCATTCCACCAACCAACGCACGGGTCAGGCCTTTTGAGCCCTGGCCTCAATGCCGGAAATGACGCATCCCGGTCATCACCATTGCAACCCCCGCCTTGTCCGCTGCCGCGATCACCTCCGCATCGCGCATCGACCCGCCCGGCTGGATCACCGCCGTCGCCCCCGCCGCGATGGCCGCCTCCAGCCCGTCGGCGAAGGGGAAGAACGCGTCCGACGCGACGACGCCGCCCTCCGTCAGCGGCCGCCCCTGCCCGGCCGCCTTCGCCGCCTCGGCCCCCTTCCAGCCTGCGATCCGCGCCGAATCCACCCGGCTCATCTGTCCGGCGCCGATCCCCGTCGTGGCCCCGTCCTTCGCATAGACGATCGCGTTCGACTTCACGTGCTTGCACACACGGAACGCGAAGATCAGGTCCCGCAGCTCGGCGCGTGAAGGGGCCCGCTGCGTCACCACCTTCAGGTCCGCCTCGATGACGCGGCCCGCATCGCGCGACTGCACCAGGAACCCGCCGGCGACGCTGCGGAACGACAGGCCGGGGGCCGCCGGGTCGGGGATGCCGCCGGTCAGCAGCAGGCGCAGGTTCTTCTTGCGGGCCAGCACCGCCAGCGCTGCTGCGTCGGCATCGGGGGCTATGATGACCTCGGTGAAGATCGCCGCAATCCGTTCCGCCGTCGCTGCGTCCAGCACCCGGTTGACGGCGACGATGCCGCCGAACGCGCTCTGCGGATCGCACTGCAAGGCGCGCTCCCATGCCGTCGGCAGATCGGCCGCCACCGCCACGCCGCAGGGGTTGGCGTGCTTGACGATGACGACGGCCGGGGCATCGAACTCGGCGACGCACTCGAACGCCGCGTCGGTGTCGTTCAGGTTGTTGTAGGACAGCGCCTTGCCTTGCACCTGGCGCGCCGTGGCGATCCCGCGCCGTGTGCCGTTCACGTAGAACGCCGCCGCCTGGTGCGGGTTCTCGCCATAGCGCAGCGTCTGCCGCAGCGCGCCCGCCACCGTCATGCGCGGCGCGAACCCGCCCCCGGCGAACCAGGCCGCGATCGCCGCGTCATAGGCCGCCGTGCGGGCATAGGCCTCGCCCGCCAGACGCCGCCGCAATTCCAGCGTCGTGCCGCCGGCCTCCAGCGTCGCCATCACCTCCGCGTACTGCGCAGGCTCCGTCAGCACGCAGACCGAGGCATGGTTCTTGGCGCCGGACCGGATCATCGCCGGGCCGCCGATGTCGATGTTCTCGACGCAGTCCGCATCCGCGGCGCCCGACGCGACCGTCGCCTCGAAGGGGTACAGGTTGACGCAGACCAGGTCGATCGGCGCGATCCCGTGCTGCTCCATCTCCGCCACGTGCTCGGGCAGGTCCCGCCGGCCCAGCAGGCCGCCATGCACCTGCGGCGCCAGGGTCTTGACCCGCCCGTCCAGGATTTCGGGGAAGCCGGTATGCTCGGCGACCTCTTTGACCGGCACCCCTGCCTGGCGCAGCGCCTGCGCCGAGCCGCCGGTCGATAGCAGCTCGGCCCCGTGCGCCACCAGCGCCTGCGCCAGCGCCACCATCCCCTCCTTGTCGGAAACGGAGATCAGCGCACGCCGGATGGGAAGGATATCGGTCATGCCGCCGCCATACCCGCATCGGCATCGGGGCAAAAGCCCTGGCTACGCGACCCTTGCAATAAAGGGGGCATACTGGATGACTTATGCGTTTCATGCATGGATCATATACATCCTTCACACCTGATGCTGCACCGCAGCAGACCCCATCTCACGGTCCGACGACGCGCCCCAACGGACGACGCCGCCTAACCCGGCAGGCCACCTCAGCGCGACCGCCACATCTGGAGACTGACCATGAAGACATCGATCCTGGCCGCCGTCGCGGTCCTGGGCCTGATTGTTTCGCCGGCATTTGCAGCAGGCGAGGGCAACGGCAATCCATTCCCGAACAACGCCGGCAGCTACTCCGTGCAGACGATGCCGGCAGCGCTTGCCCGTCTGGCGGACCGGATGAACGACTCCGGTTCCGAGAGCTATCCGGCCACTGCAAACCGGCCGGGCTCGGACCTTTTCGCCCTGAACAACGGCGCCCTGCTGCCGCAGACCGGCAGCGAGACGTCCGTGCAGGCTGCCAACTCCCTCCCGCGCAACTTCGAGCAGGGCGCGGTCGCGTATGCCCAGGCCATCAGCGTGCAGACCTGGGTGGCCGCGCACGCCGCGCAGCCGCATAGCATCTATGCCGCCAGCATCGCCCGGCTGCACACGGGCGGCTGAGCCGTTCTTACCCGCACTGCCACCGTGGGCCGCTGACAAGGTGATCGACCGGCAATCTCGATAAATCACGGGTTGGCCGGGCTTGACCCGGCCAACCCCGCGGTTCGGCCCAATCGACCCTGACGGTCCAGGCCACCCGGACCACGACCCGTCATCCCGAGCCGCCCCTGGCGTGGCGATCCAGGGCGCCACGCTCGATCGTACGGCCCTGGCTTGCTTCGCCGAGCGGCTCGCAGTGACGGGCGAATTTCTACAATCCCAGCAGGTCCAACGTCCGCCCCACCACCGCGGCCTCGTCATACAGCGCGACGGCCCGCGCCCGTCCTGCCGCGCCCATCCGTGACCGCAGCCCGGCGTCGTCCGCCAGTGTCCGCAGCGCGGCTGCCAGCGGCGGCACGGCGCCCGCAGGCGCCAGCAGCCCGGTCTGCCCTTCGACCACCATCTCCCGCGGGCCGCGGATGTCCGTTGCCACCACCGGCAGGCCGGTCAGCATCGCCTCGATGACCGACATCGGCAGACCCTCGAAATGGCTCGGCAGCACGAACACGTCGGCGGCCGCCAGCACCGCATCGACGTCCGCCCGATAGCCCAGCCGGCGCATCCGGGCGCCCAGACCGGCCCCGGCGAACAGCGCCTCCATGTCCTCGCCATGGTCGGACTCCAGCCGCTCCCCCACCACCCACAGCTCGGCCCCCGGCACGTCGCGCATCGCCGCCAGCAGCTCGGGATAGCCTTTGTGCCGCACGAGCCGCGACACGATCACGATGGCGACTGCGTCCGGCGGCGACCCCAGTTCAGCCCGAACCCTTACCCGCGCCGCGGCGTCCGGCGCGAATTGCGCCGGGCTGCGTCCGTTCCGCACCGATGTCGCGCGCCGATGGATCCACAGGCGGCGGGCGTCCCGGGCCTCCTCGTCCGACACGGTCAGGAACACATCCGTCAGCCGGCCGCCCAGGAACTCGATCCCGAAGGCCAGGCCGCGCCGCCACCACGGTCCCGGCTGGTTGAACAGGAAGCCATGGCATGTGTAGGCGACACGCGGCACGCCGGCGACCCTTGCGGCCAGCCGCGCCAGGAAGCCGCTGATGGGCATGTGCCCGTGCACGAGGTCCGGCCGCTCCGCCCGGATCAGCCGCACCAGCGCCCGGAACGCCCGCCATTGCGCGACCGGCGAAAGGCTGCGCGCCAGCGGCAGCGCCTGCACCCGCAGACCCTCGGCCCGCACTGCGTCCAGCAGACGGCCCTCGGCGCAGACGCCCACCACCTCGTGCCCGCGCGCCGCCGCCCCACGCATCAGCGGCAGCAGGAAATGCCGCAGCGAGAAATCGACGTTCGTGACCTCCAGCACCTTCAACCGCGCCTCGCCCCCGCCCCTTGTCTTGTCCGTGTGGGTGGGTGCGCCGGTACACGAGAACCTGGCGCGCCGACAGGCCGAAGCTTAACCTTGCACCAATAAACATATCCTTATATACGGCTGGCGACAGAAAACGCCCTCACCGCCAGGAGCCTCGGCATGCCCGACACGAACGTGACGCCAGAAGACTACAAGGTCCACGACATCTCCCTCGCCGCCTGGGGCCGCAAGGAGATTTCGATGGCCGAGGACGAGATGCCCGGCCTGATGGCGCTGCGTGCCGAATACGGCGCCAGCAAGCCGCTGAAGGACGCGCGCATCGTCGGCTCGCTGCACATGACGATCCAGACTGCGGTGCTGATCGAGACATTGACCGCCCTGGGCGCCACCGTGCGCTGGTCGTCGTGCAACATCTTCTCGACCCAGGACCATGCGGCGGCCGCCGTGGCCGCCGCCGGCACGCCGGTGTTCGCATGGAAGGGCATGTCGGAGGAGGAGTTCTGGTGGGCCATCGACGCCACCATCACCGGCCCGAAGGGCTGGACCCCCAACATGATCCTCGATGACGGCGGCGACCTGACGAAGGTCATCCACGACAAGTTCCCGGCGCTGCTGGACCACATCAAGGGCATCTCCGAGGAGACGACCACCGGCGTCCACCGTCTGTGGGACATGGCGAAGGCCGGCACGCTCAAGGTGCCCGCCATCAACGTCAACGACAGCGTGACGAAGTCGAAGTTCGACAATCTGTATGGCTGCAAGGAGTCGCTGGTCGACGCGATCCGCCGGGGCACCGACGTGATGCTGGCCGGCAAGGTGGCCTGCGTCGCGGGCTATGGCGACGTCGGCAAGGGCAGTGCGGCCAGCCTCAAGAACGGCGGCTGCCGGGTGCTGGTCACCGAGGTCGATCCGATCTGCGCGCTGCAGGCCGCGATGGAGGGGTTCGAGGTCGTCACGATGGACGAGGCCGCGCCGCGCGCCGACATCTTCGTCACCGCGACGGGCAACATCGACGTCATCACCATCGACCACATGCGCGCGATGAAGCACCGCGCCATCGTCGCCAACATCGGCCATTTCGACAGCGAGATCCAGATCGGCTCGCTGCGGAACTACGTGTGGGACAACATCAAGCCGCAGGTGGACGAGGTCGTGTTCCCCGACGGCAAGCGGCTGATCGTGCTGTCCGAGGGCCGCCTGGTGAACCTGGGCAACGCGACGGGGCACCCGAGCTTCGTGATGTCGGCCAGCTTCACCAACCAGGTGCTGGCGCAGATCGAGCTGTGGACCGCGCCCGCGGGCAAGTATGAGCGCAAGGTCTACACGCTGCCGAAGCACCTCGATGAAAAGGTCGCGGCGCTGCATCTGGACAAGGTCGGCGCGAAGCTGACCAAGCTGGCCCCGGCCCAGGCGGAATACATCGGCGTCGGCGTGGCCGGGCCGTTCAAGCACGAAGCCTACCGCTACTGATTGCGGGATTTATCCCCGTTTCGACGTCATCCCCGGGCCTTTCCTGACCCGGGGATCCCGTCGCAGCGGTTATGCCGACCGTCACTGACAGGAGATCCCCGGGCCAAGAAAGCCCGGGGTGAACCTGTTTCTACTGCCAGGGCGTCCTGGGACCATGACCCGTTCCCGTCGCTCCCGGCCCGTGGATCGCCACGCGGCAAGGGCGGCTCGCGATGACGGGTCATGCCAAGGAGAGCGGTCGGGCAATCGCTTGCCGTCGTAAGCAGGGGGAACAGCCATCGCCTCATGCCGCAGGCGAGGTCGATACGGGAGGACCGGCCGCAAGCTGGAACGAGTGGTCGAAGCGGGAAAAGGCCGGATTGTAGTAGGGATCGTGGTGCAGGGCGGCCCCCCACCGGTCGCGCAGCCAGCGGCATTCCTGCAGGAACCGCGCGGCGGTCTCAGGCGCCTGGTCGGACCCGCGCGAGGCGGATTCCAGATGGTACAGCTCGGCGAACGGCGTGTAGACGATGCGGTAGCCCAGTGCGCGGATGCGGAGACATAGATCGAGGTCGTTGAGCGCGATGGGCAGGTTTGCCGCGTCCAGGCCGCCCGCCTGCATGTACACCGCGCGGCGCAGGGCCAGGCAGGCGCCGGTGACGGCCGAGACCTCACGCGTGGTGATGAACTGTCCCGCGTGGCCCGGGTCATCGCGCGCGGCGCCCAGGCCGAAATGCCCGGCCAGGCCCGGTCCGCCCTCGAACGCGCCGACGCCCAGGACGATGCCCGCATGCTGGATCGTGCCGTTCTCGAACAGGAGCCGGGCGCCGACCGCGCCGACGTCCGGACGGACGGCGTGCCCGGCAAGCTCCGCCAGCCAGTGCGGGGCGATGACCTCGATGTCGTTGTTCAGCAGCACCAGGACCTCGCCCGTCGCGGCGGCGGCGGCGGCGTTGTTGATGGCTGAGTAGTTGAAGGGCCCCGGGGCGCGGATGATCCTGACCCTCGGGTCCGCCGCCAGGTGGGCGAACAGGGCGTGGGTGTCGGGGTGCCGGCTGTCGTTGTCGGCGATCAGGACCTCGATGTCGTCGTAATCCGTCCGCTGCAGCAGGCCGGCGGTGCAGCGGGCAAGCAGCGCCGGGTGGTCGCGGGTGGGGATGATGACGGTGACGCGCGGGGCAGGGCCCGCGGGCGCCCAGCGGATGCGCTGCCGTGCGGGATCGAAGCCGGATGGGACGATGCGGGCCCGCGATCGGCCCGGCGGGAGGGTTTCGAGGAAGGCTTCGACGGCGGTGCGCGAGGGGCCCAGCGGCGGCGGCGTGGTGCGGTGGGCGAGGATGGCGGGGATGTGGCGGATCGTCATGGGGGCGGCCAGCAAGGCGAGGTCTTGCAGGATCGCGGGTATCCCGGCGGCGGCGATGCGCTCCAGAAGCGGCCGCCGGAGGACGAGCAGCGCGCCGGCCAGGTCCTGCTCCAGCGCGAGGTCGATGCTCCAGGCGGGCTTCAGGAAAGGGCTGTGGCGATGGCC
>JAYUCA010000127.1:0-27207 GCA_043740535.1 Rhodospirillales bacterium
TCCGAACCCGCATGGTCGGCCCTGCTCTGGACCCTGTCCGGCCGCCCCTATCCGCCGCCGCGCGACGCCGTGCGCCGCCTGGCCGCCCGCGCCGCCGGCACCCTGCACGGCGTGCGCATCCACCGCGGCCTGGCATTGCGTGAGGCCGCGTCCATCGCCCCCCCGCTCCCCGCCTACGCCCGCACCCTGTGGGACGGCCGCTTCCTCCTCCATGCCGCAATCCCCGGCGCCGAGCTGGGCGCCCTGGGCGATGACGCCGCCCGCCTCCGCCGCCGCCCGGGCCTGCCATCCGGCGTCCTGCGAACGCTCCCCGCCCTCCGTATCGGTGGGAAATTGTTGGCCGTCCCGCATCTGGCCTATCTTGCCGCGCGAACCTGTCATACGGTCAGCATCGAGTTCCGGCCGGCACGGCCCCTGGCGGGTCTTCCGTTCTGCGATGCTTGACGGTTGAGGGGATGCACAAAGGGGCGCACCACCCCATGTGTTTTTAACGAAGGCGGCGCACGATTGCGCCAGCCCGACGACAGTACTGGATCGCTGGAATCGAATGATGAGCAATTTCGGACGTAACCTCGCGCTGTGGGTGATCATCGCCCTTCTGCTCGTTGTCCTGTTCAACCTGTTCCAGCCCGGCGGCACGCAACGCTCGGCAACGCAGGTCGCCTACTCCGACTTCATCGGTGAGGTGAACGGCGGCCGCGTTCGCGATGTCGTGATCCAGGGACGCACCGTCTCCGGCCAACTCACCGACGGACGCTCCTTCCAGACCTACACCCCGGAAGACCCCGCCCTCGTCAGCCGCCTGACCGACAAGGGCGTCCGCGTCATCGCCAAGCCCGAGGAAAGCGAGAACCCCCTCGTCCACATCCTGCTGAGCTGGTTCCCGATGCTGCTGCTGATCGGCGTCTGGGTCTTCTTCATGCGCCAGATGCAGTCCGGCGGCGGCCGCGCCATGGGCTTCGGCAAAAGCCGCGCCCGCATGCTGACCGAAAAGCAGGGCCGCGTGACCTTCGATGACGTCGCCGGCATCGACGAAGCGAAGCAGGAGCTGCAGGAGATCGTCGAGTTCCTGAAGGACCCGCAGAAGTTCCAGCGCCTCGGCGGCAAGATCCCGAAGGGCGTCCTGCTCGTCGGCCCCCCCGGCACCGGCAAGACGCTGCTCGCCCGCGCCATCGCTGGCGAAGCGAACGTCCCCTTCTTCACCATCTCCGGCTCCGACTTCGTGGAGATGTTCGTCGGCGTCGGCGCCAGCCGCGTGCGCGACATGTTCGAGCAGGGCAAGAAGAACGCCCCCTGCATCATCTTCATCGATGAGATCGACGCCGTCGGCCGCCACCGCGGCGCCGGCCTCGGCGGCGGCAACGACGAGCGCGAACAGACCCTCAACCAGATGCTCGTCGAGATGGATGGCTTCGAAAGCAACGAGGGCGTGATCCTCATCGCCGCCACCAACCGCCCCGACGTGCTCGACCCGGCCCTGCTGCGCCCTGGCCGCTTCGACCGCCAGGTCGTCGTCCCCAACCCCGACGTGAACGGCCGCGAGAAGATCCTCCGCGTCCACATGCGGAAGGTGCCCCTGGCCAGCGACGTCGATCCCAAGGTCATCGCCCGCGGCACCCCCGGCTTCTCCGGCGCCGATCTGGCCAACCTGGTCAACGAAGCGGCCCTGCTCGCCGCCCGCCTCGCCAAGCGCGTCGTCGCGATGTCCGAGTTCGAGCACGCCAAGGACAAGGTGATGATGGGCGCCGAACGCCGCAGCCTGGTGATGTCCGAAGCCGAGAAGCGCATGACCGCCTACCACGAGGCCGGGCACGCCCTGTGCGCGATCAACGACCCGGAATGCGACCCGGTCCACAAGGCCACCATCATCCCGCGCGGCCGTGCGCTGGGCCTGGTGATGAGCCTGCCCGAAGGCGACCGACTGAGTGAGAACAAGGCCCGCCTGGTGGCCCGCATGAAGATGGCCATGGGCGGCCGCGTCGCCGAGGAACTCGTCTTCGGCCCCGACAAGGTCAGCAACGGCGCCGCCGGCGACATCAAGCAGGCGACCAACATCGCCCGCACGATGGTCACCGAATGGGGCATGAGCGACAGCCTCGGCATGATCGCCTACGGCGACAACAGCCAGGAGGTGTTCCTGGGCCACTCGGTCACGCAGCACAAGAACGTCTCCGAAGCCACCGCGCGGGAGATCGACGGCGAGGTCAAGCGCATCATCGATGCCGCCTACCAGGCTGCGAAGACCCTGCTGACCGAGCGCCTGGAAGACCTGCACCGCCTGGCCCGCGGCCTGCTGGAATACGAAACGCTGTCCGGCGACGAGATCAGGACCGTCCTCCGCGGCGAACCCGTCATCAAGAAGGTCGTCGACGAACCAGCCGTCGAGAACCGCCGCGCCTCCGTCCCCACCAGCGGGTGGCCATCCCCGAACCCCGGCGGCCTGGGACCGGCCCCGCAACCGGGCTGACCCGCGGATGCAAGATCGACAGGGGCCGGTTCCGCAGGGAACCGGCCCTTCTTTTATGCTGGAGCCGCTCGGCATCCTGCTCGGCGCCGACGCCGCCGCAGCGGTGGCCGCCGGGATCGCCCTGAACCTCGCGGGCGGCCCCGCCGCATTCACCCTGGTGCGCCGCCAGGGCCAGACCATGCCCATAGCCGGTGCGCCGCCCGCATGGGCCGCCGGATTGGCCCGGCTGTCCCAGGCCCCGCCCGATTGGGCCAACCTCGGACCCGGTCCCCTGGTCATGGGCATCCTGAACACCACCCCGGACAGCTTCAGCGACGGCGGCCGCCACCACGGCCCCGCCGCCGCCATCGCCGCCGGCGAGAGCATGCTGGCCGACGGCGCCCACATCCTCGACATCGGCGGCGAAAGCACCCGCCCCGGCGCCACCCCGGTCTCCGTGGCCACGGAACAGGCCCGCGTGCTGCCCGTCATCGAGGCCCTCGCGCGCCAGGGCGCCGTCATCTCCATCGACACCCGCAACGCCGCCACGATGGCCCGCGCCCTCGATGCCGGCGCCCGCATCGTCAACGACGTCACCGCCCTGACGCACGACCCCCGGTCATTGCCGCTGGTCGCCGCCCGCGCCTGCCCGGTCGTGCTGATGCACATGCGCGGCACGCCCGCGACCATGGACAGCCTGGCGGTCTACGACGACATCGCCATCGACGTCGCCACCGAACTCGCCGCCCGCCTCGCCGCCGCCACAGCCGCCGGCATAGCCGGCGCCGACATCATGCTCGACCCCGGCTTCGGCTTCGCCAAGACCGCCCAGCAGAACATCGACCTCCTCCGCCGCCTCCCCATGCTGCTGGCCCTGGGCTGCCCCCTGATGGCCGGCATCTCCCGTAAATCCACGATCGGCATGCTGTCCGACGAACCCGACCCAACCCGCCGCGCCCCAGGCTCGATCGCCGCCGCCCTGTTCGCCGTGTCCCGCGGCGCCCGCACCCTCCGCGTCCACGACGTGAAGGCTACGGTCCAGGCCATCAAGGTCTGGCAAGGCCTGAACCCCCCGCCAAAGCCGCAACCCAAGGATGCCCCGCCACCCGCCGCAACACCCCGCCCCAATCCCCCGGCGCCTGCTGCCGCAGGATGCTGACCCGCCCCGGATACCAGGGGCTGTCCGCCCGTCCATGCAGCCACCGCCAGCAACTGTCATACCGGTCCAGCAGGATCACCCGTCGACCCATCGCCGCAACCAGGTGCGCCACCGCGGTATCGACGCTGACAACCAGCTCCAGCCCCTCGATGATCGCCGCCGTGTCCGCGAAATCCGCCACACCCGGCATCGGATCGAACACGCCCCCCGGCGGCGCCAGCCCCTGCTGCAAACTGACCCAGTCGATCCCCGCAATCCCGAGCAACGGCCCCAGCATATCGGCCCGCAGGCTGCGCTGCCGGTCCGTCGCCGCAGCGCCCGGATCATGCGGCCGCCCCGCCCCGGCCCAGACCAGCCCCACGCGGCAACCCGAAGGCAACCGCCCCGACCAGGCGGCAACCAGCCCAGGGTCCGCAGCCAGATACGGCAATGCGCCAGGTATCGTCTCCACCGTAGTCCCGAACACGCCAGGCAAATCCGCAACCCGGCACCAGGCATCGTAAGCCACCCCACCCCCCCGTGGCGTGCGATGCCCGCCGCACTCCGCCACCTCGGCAATCCCCTCCATCCCCCGCAGCAGCCGTACCAGCGGCGGCGGCGCCCAAACCACCACCCGAGCCCCCAGCCCAGCCAGCAGCGGCGCATACCGGATGAACTGCAGCGTGTCCCCGAACCCCTCATCGTGCACCAGCAGCACGGTCTTCCCCGCGACCCCCCGCAAATCCCGCAGCTCAGCCCCCGCCAGCCCCCCCGCATGCCCCGGCAAATCATGCCGCGCCCGGAACAGCGGCCACCCCTCCGCCCATCGCCCGGCCTTCAGCCGCGCCACCCCATGGTTCAACCGAACCTGCGCCTCGCCCGGCGCAAGCAAGGCCGCACGCCCGAAAGCCCCCTCGGCCTCATCGAACCGCCCCGCCGCCGCCAGCGCCTTCCCCAGGTTGGACCACGCCGCGGCCCCTCCCGGCGCCACCCGGGCGGCCTCTGCGAAAGCCCCGATCGCCGCCCCGGTCGGCCCGGTCTCCGCCAGCGTCGCCCCCAGCAGCCCCAGCAGCGCAGCCCGCCCCGGCTGATGCGCCAGTGCGGCCGCCACATGCGCCGGCGCCTCCCCCTCCCGCCGCTGCGCCCGCAACAGCTCCACCAGGTCGAACACCGGATGCCGCGCCGCCGGGTTCGCCCGCGCCGCCGCGTCCAACGCCGCCCCGCCGCCAGCCACATCCCCCGCCCCGGCGAGCCCCAGCGCATGCAGCGCCCCGCCCGCCGGATCGACCCTCCACCCCGCCGCCAGATCCCGCGCCTCCGCGAACCGCCCCGCATGCAGCGCCGCCAACGCCTGCCGCAACGCCCCGTCCCGCGCCATGCTGCGCTGCATCATCTCGACACCCCGGCCCGCGTCCCGCACCATGCGCCCATGCGGACATGGCCACGCTGCAACATGAGGTGCGAATGATCCTTCTGGTCAACTCGGGCGGCAAGAAGGCGGCGCCCGAATGGCGCGCCATGTTCGCCCCCATCGCCCCCCACCTCGACATCCGCTGGATCGACGACCCCGCCGTCCCCCCCCAGGACGTCGCCTACGTCTTCTGCTGGGCCCCCCGGCCCGGCTTCCTCGCCACCCTGCCCAACCTCCGTCTGATCCTCAGCAGCGGCGCCGGCGTCGATCACATCACCGCGGACCCCGCCTGGCCCAGCCACGTCGGCATCGTCCGCATGGGCGGCGAGGAAACCGGCCAGCGCATGGCCGAATACGTGAGCCTCGCAGCCCTCGCTTTGCTCCGCGGCCTCCCCCGCATGATCGCCGGCCAGCACGCCCGCATCTGGGACCACTTCGACGCGCCCCGCGCCGCAAACCAGGTCAGGGCCGGCGTGATGGGCCTCGGCAACCTCGGCATCCGCTCCGCCGGGATGCTGCACGCCCTCGGCTACCAGGTCGCCGGCTGGTCCCGCTCGCCGAAATCGCTCCCGGGCATCGAATGCTTCGCCGGCCCCCAGGCCCTCGACGCCTTCCTGGCCCGCACCGACCTGCTGGTGAACCTGCTGCCCGACACCCCGGAGACCAAGGGCGCCATCCGCGCCGAGACCATCGCCCGCCTGCCGGACGGCGCCGCGATCGTCAACGCCGGCCGCGGCCCGCAACTGGTCGTCGACGACCTGCTCGCCGCACTGGACACGGGGCGCCTGTCCGGCGCGGTCCTCGACGTGTTCGATATCGAGCCCCTGCCGCAGGACAGCCCGCTCTGGACCCACCCGAAGATCATCGTGACGCCCCATCTCGCCTCCCTCGCCTCACGCCCCGCCCGCGCGCAATACGTGGCCGACGCGATCGCGGCGTTCGAGCGGGGCGAGAAGCCGCCCAACCTGTTCGACCCGGTCCGCGGCTACTGAGGAAGCCTCCAAGGACGCCCTCCAGAAACCCGCCCCGCACAATCACCTTGCGTCCGGCCACCCAAACCCGGTCTACTGCTTCCGAAACGAAACGGGGGCGCGTGTCATGGCATCCGGACCACCAGCCCCAAAAGGCGGCAAGGAAGACAAGGGCGCCGACAAGAAGGCCAAGCAGGCCATGGACGACCTCGGCAACACCATCGACGATCTGGAGGCCCAGGTCGGAAAAATCTCGAAGCTCCAGTCCCAGGCCTCCAAGGGCGGCGACGCCGGCAAGATGGGCAAGCAGCTCGAAACCGAGATCAAGTCCCTCAAGAAGCTCGTCGATCAGCTCGAGAAGTCATGCAAGGACATGAAGCCCTGATCCCACCCACGGCTGCCCAATTCCCGCTGTTGGGTTATTCCAGGTCATCGCCGGACTTGATCCGGCGATCCACGCGGTTGAACAGTATGGTGTTCGGGCGTTGCAGCCGTAAGCTTCAAATGGCGGCGCTGGCGGAACCGCGTGAGTGGCCTCACCCCGAATGATCGCCCACGGCCGCCCTCCGTTGCAACATCGTCATGGCCGGGCATCGACCCGGCCATCCGGCGCGTGCCGGGCACGCCATGATCTCCACGTCGCCCACCACCCCATCCCCCCGCGAAAGTGACCGCATGGACCACGCGCCGCCCACGACCGTCATCCGCAACGCCGACATGGTCGTCGCCTGGGACACCGGCGCCCACGTCTACATGCCCGGCGCCGACGTCGCCTTCCAGGGCGGCACGATCACCTTCGTCGGCCGCAACTACCAGGGCCCAACCCAGACCGAGGTCGACGGCCGCGGCCGCATGGTCATGCCCGGCCTCGTCAACATCCACAGCCACCCCAGCAGCGAGCCCATGAACAAGGGCCTCATCGACGAGATCGGCAGCCCCGGCCTCTACAACTCCTCCCTCTACGAATACATGCCCATCTTCCGCGCCGACGCCGAGGCCGTCCCCCACTGCGTCCGCGTCGCCCTCAGCGAGCTGCTGCTCTCCGGCGTCACCACCGTCGCCGACCTCAGCATGGCCCACCCCGGCTGGCTCGACCTGCTCGCCGAATCCGGCATGCGCGTCTGCATCGCCCCCATGTTCAAGTCCGCCAAATGGTCGACCAGGAACGGCCACGTCGTCCAATACGAGTGGGACGAAGCCGCCGGCGAAAAAGCCATGGCCGAAGCCCTCACCCTGATCGACCGCGCCGGGCAGCACCCCTCCGGCCGCCTGTTCGGCATGGTCGTCCCCGCCCAGATCGACACCTGCACGGAAACCCTGCTGCGCGAAAGCCACCAGGAAGCCACCGCCCGCGGCCTCGCCTGGCAGATCCACGCCGCCCAGTCCGTCGTGGAGTTCCACGAGATCACCCGCCGCCACGGCGCCACCCCCATCGGCTGGCTGGATGAGATGGGCCTCCTGTCCAACCGCAGCATCATCGGCCACGGCATCTTCCTCGACGACCACCCCAGCACCCGCTGGCACACCGACCGCGACCTCTCCCGCCTGGCCGAAACCGGAACCACCGTCGCCCACTGCCCCACCGTGTTCGCAAGGCGCGGCATCACCCTGAAGGACTTCGGCCGCTACAGAAGGGCAGGGGTCAACATGGGCGTCGGCACCGACACCTACCCCCACAACATGCTCGATGAGCTCCGCCTCGTCAGCTACCTGGCCAGAACCCAGTCCGGCAACCCCCGCACCATGACCAGCACGGACCTCTTCGAAGCCGCGACCACCGGCGGCGCAAAGGCCCTGGGCCGCAACGACATCGGCCGCCTGGCCCCCCACTGCCGCGCCGACCTGGTGCTGGTCGACATCACCCACCCCATGATGCGCCCCGCCCGGGACCCCATCCGCAGCCTGATCTACGCCGCCGGAGACCGCGCCGTCCAAACCGTCTACGTCGACGGCCAGATGGTCGTGGACCACGGAAAAGTCCTGACGATGGACTACCCCGCCGCCGCCGAAGCCCTCCACGAAGCCCAGCAACGCGTCCTGGCCCGCGCCCCATCCCTGGACTGGGACCACCGCCCGGTGGACCAGATCAGCCCCCCGACGTTTCGCACGGCCTAAAGCGGCAACGTTCCAGCTCGCTCGACCCGACCCGTCATCGCGAGCCGCCCTTGCGGCGTGGCGATCCAGCCGCCGAGAGCGGTGCATGTGGCCCCCCGAATCGCTTCGCCAATCGGCTCGCGATGACGGCGCTGGGAACCAGTCATGGTCCCGGAGTTTCGAGATAAATCGCTACCTTATACCAGGGATATTAAGCATTGACCGGTCCGAATCGTCACTGCGAAGCTCTTTCGAAGCAGTCCAGGGCAGCCAAACCTGATCGATCGGTCCTGGTTCGCTTCGCAAGGGCTCGCGATGACGAGTCATTAATTAATGTCGTTGGTATTACGTCATCGCCGGACTTGATACACTGCTGTCCAATCCCCGCTACTGGGTTATTCAAGGTCATCGCCGGACTTGATCCGGTGATCCACGCGGTTGAACAGCACGATGCTTGGGCGTTGCAGCGGTAACTTTCAAATGGAGTTGCCGGCGAAGCCGCGGGGGTGGCCGGGTCATCCTCGGGCTTGGCCCGAAGACCAGCCACGACGTTGGATGTCGGCATTGCACACAGATTAAAACCGGACAGCCGTGGCCTCGACGCAGCCATCTACGCGGCTCCGCAGCAGTTGTTTCCCCATAACCCTCGAAGCCCTCGCCCCAGCCCAGCAAGATTGGCCGGGCCGTCGCAACAACCTCCCGACATCGCACCGGCATCGACGCCGAACAAGCAGCCGCCCCGATCAGGCCGCCGCCCTCGCCCCCCGCAACCGGCTGACCAACTCCCCCACCTCCGTCCGCAGCACCTCTCCTTGCCGGGCGACCTCCCCTGTGGCGCCCCGAAGCTCACGCACCGTGGCAGTCGTCGCAACGGCGCCCTCGCTGAGACGCCCCACCCCCTCCGACATCGCGCGCGTCCCCCGCGCCGCCTCGTTCACGTTGCGGGCGATCTCCTCGGTGGCGCGGCGCTGCTGCTCCACCGCCGCGGCGAGGGTCGTCGCAACCTGGCTGGACCGATCCACCGTGGCCCCGATGGACCGGATGGTCGTCACCGCCTGACCCGTCGCCGCCTGCATGTCCGTGATCTGCCGGCCGATCTCCTCGGTGGCACGCGCGGTCTGGGTCGCCAGCGTCTTCACCTCGGCCGCCACGACAGCGAAGCCCTTGCCCGCCTCGCCGGCCCGCGCAGCCTCGATCGTTGCGTTCAGCGCAAGCAGGTTGGTGCGCCCCGCGATGTCGCCGATCAGCCGCACCACCTCGCCGATCCGCTCCGCCCCCTGCGCAAGCTGCTGCACCGTCCCGTCGGTCGCGTCGGCCTCGCTGGCCGCCAGGCGCGCGATCTCCGCGGCTTCGGCGACCTGCCGCGTCAGCTCGTTGACGCTGGCAGACATCTGCTCGGTCGCCGCCGCAACCGTCTGCACGTTGTCACGCGTCTGGGTCGCGCCGGCGGCGGCCGTCGCCGCCTCGCCCGCCGTCCGGTCCGCCCCGCCAGCCAGCCCGTCCGCGCTCGCTTCCAGCGCCGCCGCGGTGGTCGCAAGCAGGCCGGCGATCCGGCCAAGGCTCCGCTCCACGTCAGACGCCAGGTCCAGCTGCTCTTGCTTTCGTTCAGCCTCGACGCTCGCGCGAAGTGCCGCCGCCTCGCTCTGCCGGGCAGCCGCAAGCCGGGCGCCGTCGCGCAGCTGGCCCAGCGAGGCAGCAAGCTGCCCCACCTCGTCAAGACGGGGGTGGAACGGCATCGCCGTGTCGAGGTCGCCGGACGCAAGTCGTGTCGTCGCGGCCGCAAGTCGCTGCAGCGGCCGGGTCACCCGCCGCGCCACGAACCATGCGAGACCAGCGGCGACCAGGCTTGCGCAGGCCAGCGCAAGCCCGGCGATCGTCAGCTCGGCCTGGGCGCGCTCTACCAGCAAACCGGCCCGCGCCTCGCTGGCCTCCCCGGCCGCCTGCATGATCCCCAGCAGCGACCCAAGCTGGCCGGTCGTCGTCTGGACGAAGCTTGCTGGCGCAACCGGGTATTGGCCGCTCGCCTTGCCAGCGCGGACGGTCTCGTCCGCCAGCGTCCGGAACCCCTCGAAATACCCCGTCCGCGCCGCCGCCGCCGCGGCGCGGATCGCGGCATGGGTCGACGGGTCGGATAGCGGCGCAAGATTGCCCAGTTGGTCCCACAACAGGTCCACCCGGCCACGCACGCCGGCGTTGATCGCAAGCTTCTCCGCCGCCACCGGCTCGTGCGCCACGATGGCAGCCGCGATGTTCGACCGTTCGAACCCGGCCGTGTCCCGCAACCGCCACCCGACCTCCTTGACCATCGCCAGCCGCGCCAGCACCGGGTCCGTCGCCGCGGCTGCATGAGACGCCGCGAACCACACCGGCAGCGCCGCATTCACCGACGCCGTCAGCAACGGCACATACGCCTGCCGCAGCGCGGCACTGCGTTGCGCCAAGGGCAGGCGCACGGCCTCGTCGGCCTCCCGCCGGGCCAGGTCCGCATTGGCAAGCGCAGCAGACAAGGCGTCCAGCCCTGATGCCCGGCCGGGAAACTCCCGCGCCGTCAGCGCCTCGAGCCCCGGCCGGAATTGCGCGGCGACGGCGCCCCGGCGACGGGCAATCTCCTGCAACACCTCGGGACTGGCCGGGTCCGGACCCTGGAGCGCGTTGTTCGTGGCAAGCCGTTCCATCAGCACCTCGAACAGCCCGGCGGCAAACTGGTTGGCGCCGCGGTCCTCGGCCTGCGCGGCCTTGGCGGTCGCCAGCGTGCGGAAGTTCTCGGCAGCCTTCCAGCCAAGGCCCGACACCGCGATCACGGACAGAAGCATGACTGCGCAGAGCAGCACGGCGCCGATGGAGGCCGTCCGCGAACCGGACGATGCAACGTGGGAGACCATGGGCGTCAGGAACCTCTCGAAAAAACGAGCCGCTGCGGCACACGGGCGCAAGCATGGATGAGGGTGGTTGACGAAACAGAAACGCCCGTAGGCGATCGGCCACAGCCTCTCCGATCGCCGTCAGCCACCCATCGATCTTCCTTGACATCGACATAGGAAAAAAGTCATAAATACCCCATGACCCTTCTCCTCCCGATCCTGCAGGCCGAGGGACTGATCGACGACCCGGCGACCGCCTGCCTCCCCGACGCGCAGGACAAGCGCGACTTCCACCAGAAAACCCTCAAGACGATGATCGATGCCGGCGTCGGACTGATCCGCTGCCTCGGCCAGTCCGCCGAAAACGCCGTCTATGACGGCCTCAAGCTCCCCGACACCGCCCTGGCCTTCGAGCGCATCAGCCGCGCCGTCCGCCGCAACATCCTGTTGGCCAACAAACTCGACGAGCTCGAACCCGCCCCCAAACCCCCCACCCCCAAGCCCCCTCCCACGCCCGAACCCACGCCCGAACCCACGCCCGAACCCACCACCCCGGAAACCATCGACCGCGACCGCCCCGAACCACCCGAGCCCTCCCAGGAAACGCCCGAATGCGACCACGATCCCGCGTTCGAAGACGAAAAAGACCGCCAGGAGAAGCTCGACGCCGAAAACCTCGACGCCGACGCGCCGACCGACCGTCCCGTCCCCGAGCAGATCGCCGCCCTGCGGCGCGACCTCGGCCTCCCCCCGCTTGCCCGCATGCTTGAGCCGGCCGCCGCCGCCTGGCCATTCCCCACCGATCGATCGATGCCAGCCGCCATCAACCCGCCAACCCAGCCGCACCCTCGTCCGGACCCGCCGCCCGCCACCCACGCCCCGCCATTCTGGCCCGGCGCCCCACCCCCATCCTGACCATCGCCCGTCCTGGCCATGCCCGCCGAGCCGTCCCCGATCGTCAACCCGGCGATCCCGTCCGAAGCCCGATCCCAGGCCTCCCCTTTCCAGCCCAGGAGAGGGGCCGATCACGGCTGCGCGCTGCACGGCACCCCCGTTGCCCTCCCAAAGACCCGGGCACGGCGATGCTCCCGCTTCCCGTAAGTCGTGATAAGCTCGACAAGCCAAGCAGGAGCCTGGACATGACGATCATCACCACCCGCCTCAGCGTGGCGCAAGACTGGTCCATTCAGGCGTCCCCCGCCGTCCCCCCGGGCGAGCACCTGGCCCACGTCGATGTGCATGATCCGGCTCACGCACCCGCCAAGTGGCAACCTCTGCCGGTGTTCGATCTCGGCCCTTGGCCAGAAGGACTGAGCCTGCGCCGTGAGGACATGTATGGCGACGACGGCCGTTGAGTGTCGTCGATACAAACGTCCTCATCAATGCAACGGTCGCTGCCGCCCCGGCCCATGCCCTCGCTGCAGCCGCCCTTGAACGGCTCGCAGGACTGGGTCCAGTTGCGATAACCCGCCAAAAGCTGCGCGAATACCTGGCTGTCGTGACCAGGCCGCAAAGCTGGGCAGCACCGATGCCCCTGCCGGAGGCCTTCGCGCAAGTTGATGTTCTGGCCCGCCGCTTTGCGGTGCTCGAAGACGGCCCAGAGGTCTGGGCGCAACTCCGCAAGCTCGGCAAAGGCTGCCAATTCGGCGGCAAACAGGTGCACGACGCCAATATCGTCGCTGCCATGCCGGCTCACCAGGAGCGACGGCTGTTCACCTTCAACGTCGCTGACTTCCGCCGCTTCGCCCCACTCATCGAAGTCCTGACCCCATGACCACCCCCCTCCTCCAGATCGAAACCCTCCGCACCGTCTTCAAAGCCCCCCACGCCGACGTCCCCGCCGTCGACGGCGTCACCCTGAGCGTGAACAAAGGCAAGACCCTCGGCATCGTCGGTGAATCCGGCTGCGGCAAGTCCATGCTCTCCCTCTCCGTCATGCGCCTCGTCCCCCCCCCGGGCCGCATCGCCCACGGAAAAATCCTCTTCGAGGGCAATGACCTCCTCACCCTCCCCCCCCACGCCATGCGAGACATCCGCGGCAACCGCATCGCCATGATCTTCCAGGAGCCGATGACCAGCCTCAACCCCGTCTTCACCGCCGGCGACCAGATCACCGAGGCCATGCGCGCCCACGACCGCGCCGCCACCGCCGCCCAGCTGAAGGCCCGCGCCATCCAGGCCCTGGACCGCGTGCGCATCCCCGCCGCCGCCCGCCGCTTCGACGACTACCCCCACCAGATGTCCGGCGGCATGCGCCAGCGCGTGATGATCGCCATGGCCCTATCCTGCAACCCGGACCTGCTGATCGCCGACGAACCCACCACCGCACTCGACGTCACCGTCCAGGCCCAGATCCTCGACCTCCTGCGTGACCTGCAGCAGCAGTCCGGCATGGCCATCATCCTCATCACCCACGACCTCGGCGTCGTCGCCGAAATGGCCGACGAGGTCGCCGTCATGTACGCCGGCCGCGTCGTCGAACGCACCGCCGCCGCCGCCATCTTCGACGACCCGCAGCACCCCTACACCCTCGGCCTGCTCGGCAGCATCCCGAAAATCGAGGAAACCCGCGACCGCCTCCTCGCCATCGAGGGCGCCGTCCCGCCCCCCTTCGACCTGCCCGAAGGCTGCCGCTTCCACCCCCGCTGCGTCTTCGCCGCCCCCGAATGCACCCGCACCGACCCGCCCCTCCGAGACCTCGGCCCCAACCACCTCGCCGCCTGCATCCGCGCCCCCGTCGAGGACCTGGCCGCATGACCCCCCTGCTCGAAATCCAGAACCTGGCCAAGCACTACCCCATGCGCCGCGGCCTCATCATCTCCCGAACAGTCGGCAATGTCCGCGCCGTCGACGGCATCGGCTTCACCCTGCACCGCGGCGAGACCCTGGCCCTGGTCGGCGAAAGCGGCTGCGGCAAATCCACCACCGCCCGCCTCGTCCTCCGCCTCATCGAGCCCACCACCGGGACCGTCAGGTTCGAAGGCGCCGACATCACCACCCTGGGCGGCAGCGCGCTGCGGGCCATCCGCCGCCGCATGCAGATCGTCTTCCAGGACCCCTTCGCCTCGCTGAACCCCCGCATGACGGTGGGCGACATCCTCGAGGAACCGCTGATCGTCCACGCCATCGGCGACCGCCCCGCCCGCAGCGCCCGCGTCGCCGAGCTCTTGGGCCTCGTCGGCCTCGCCCCCTACCACGCCGCCCGCTACCCGCACGAGTTCTCCGGCGGCCAGCGCCAGCGCATCGGCATCGCCCGCGCTTTGGCCGTCGAGCCCGCGCTGGTCGTCTGCGACGAACCCGTCAGCGCGCTCGACGTCAGCATCCAGGCCCAGGTCGTCAACCTGCTGAAGGACCTCCAGACCCGCCTCGGCCTGTCCTACCTCTTCATCGCCCACGACCTCGCCGTCGTGAAGCACGTCGCCGACCGCGTCGCCGTGATGTACCTCGGCCGCATCGTCGAGATCGGACCCAAGGCCCGGGTCTTCGCCAACCCCCGCCACCCCTACACCCGCGTCCTCCTGGCCGCGATCCCCCGCCCAGACCCCCACCGCCGCCTCGCCCGCCAGCTGCCCGGCGGCGACGTCCCCAGCCCCGCCGACATCCCGCCCGGCTGCCGCTTCCACACCCGCTGCCCCTTCGTCATCGACCGCTGCCGCACCGAGGATCCCGCCTTGCACACGATCGAACCCGGCCACCTCTCCGCCTGCCACCGCGCGGAAGACCTCCCCGAAGCCGCTGACCTGGCCGAGGCGCACCCCGCCCCCCCCCTGGCCGCCCGCCGCCTGGCCCTCTATGCCCGGCGCCGCGCCACCTCGAAGGCCGGCGTGCTATGATCGCTGCCCTGGTCTCGCCCCGGATGATGCGCGTCGGCGCCGGCGCAGTGGCCCAGGTGGCCGAGGTGCTGGCCGCCTTCGGCCTCAGCCGCCCCCTGGTGGTGACCGACCCCTACATGGTCAGCTCCGGCCTGCTCCGCCGCTGCCTCGACCCGCTGGAGGCCGCCGGCCTGCGCCCCGTCGTCTTCAGCGCCACCATCCCCGAACCCACCGACACCGTCATCGACGCCGGCGTCGCCGTCCTGATCCACGCCAATTGCGACTGCCTGGTGGCCTTCGGCGGCGGCTCCCCCATCGACACCGCGAAGGCCATGGCCATCCTCGCCGAAGGCCGCGCCCACGACCCGGCCGCCCGCATGCGCGACTTCAAGGTCCCCGTCGCCGCCGACCGCGCCCGCCTGCCCGTCATCGCCATCCCAACCACCGCCGGCACCGGCAGCGAGGCCACCCGCTTCACCGTCATCACCGACACCGAACGCGGCGAGAAGATGCTGATCGCCGGCATGGGGGCGCTCCCCTTGGCCGCCATCGTCGACTACGAACTCACGTTCACCGTGCCCAGGCGCATCACCGCCGACACCGGCATCGACAGCCTGACCCACGCGCTCGAGGCCTACGTCTCCCGCCGCGCCAACCCCTATTCCGATACCCAGGCCCTGGCCGCGATGCGCCTGATCGGCGCCAACCTCCGCACCGCCTACGACGAACCCCTGAACGCCGCCGCCCGCGAGGCGATGATGCTGGGCGCGATGCAGGCCGGCATCGCCTTCACCAACGCCTCCGTGGCCCTGGTGCACGGCATGTCCCGCCCCATCGGCGCCCATTTCCACGTGCCGCACGGCCTCAGCAACGCCATGCTGCTGCCCGCCATCACCCGCTTCGGCCTCGAATCGGCCGAGCCCCGATACGCCGAGGCCGCCCGCACGATCGGCTTCGCAGCACCCGAAGACCCGGACGCGACGGCCGCCGGGAAACTGGCCGAAGGCCTCGCCGCCCTGAACCACGACCTGGCCGTCCCGACCCCCGCCGCCTACGGCATCGACAAGGCGGACTGGGACGCAAGGCTCGATCTGATGGCCGACCAGGCCCTCTCCAGCGGCAGCCCCGCCAACAACCCCCGCATCCCGACCAAGGCCGAGATCGTCGCCCTCTACCAGGCCGTCTGGTCCACCAACCAACCCCCAACCCCACAAGTCATATCAAGCGAGGTTCCAACCTGATGCCGGCCCCAGCGGTCGAGACGTCAGGCGCCTGGCTTAAGCCCGCGACCAGCGCCCGGCAGTGGCCACGTCATCGCCGGACTGGCCGGTTCAGCCAGCCGAGCACTCGTCGCCCAGCATCGCCAGCACCGCGAAGCTCGCCAGCCAATGCTCCCCCATGAAGTCCCCGCTCACATGCGGCAGCGACGCAACCAGGTGCGAGAGGGCCGCCGCATCGGCCAGCGGCAACCGAGCGTCCAGGGGCGGCAGCGCGGCAGCGATCTCCCGCCAGCACCAGGCGCGGCTGAGGTTCAGGCCATCCAGGTGCGAGATCTTGCCGTCGCTGCGGTCGCTGACCCGGGCCGGGGCGAACAGCGTGGCCGGCAGTCCCCGGGCCAGCGTCGGCAGGAAGCGGTCGAACCAGGCGCCGAAACCCCCGCGCTGCAGGCGCAGCATGCACACCGCCTCGATCAGCGCCGGCGACAGGAAGTCGTCCTGCCCCGGCTCCCACGCCTGGCACGCCGCGTCCCCGCCATACCAGTCCCGCGCCTTCGCCTGCATCAGCGCCAGCAGCGCCGAATCGTTCGCCGCCGCCCACGGCGCGGCCATCGCCAGCGCGAAGGCGCTGTTGTAGTGCGTGCCGACCCGCACCGGATAGATCGCCTTGGGCAGGTAGTCGTGGAAGCGCCCGGCCACGATCTGCGCCAGCGGCTCCAGATGCCGCGCCCACAGCGTGCCGGTCAGCGCATGCTGCAGGACCAGCAGCCACGCCCAGCCGTACGGCCGCTCGAACCCCCGCGCCGAAGGGCGGCGGAAATACGCGCATTCGCCCTCGACCGGCCCGGCCGCCAGATGCGCGTCGAACAGCGCGCGGATCGCCCCCGCCTGCGCCATCCCAGGGAACCGGCGCAGCAGCGTCGCCAGCATCCAGTAGCCGTGCACGCATGAATGCCAGTCGAGGCTGCCGTAGAACACCGGGTGCAGCGCCCGCGGCGTCGCCACGTCCTGCGGCCCGTCCAGCGCCTGCACCAGCACGTGCGGATACTCCCGCGTCACGTGGCCCAGCGCGATGCCCGCGAACCGCTCCGCCTGCGTCTCGTCCAGCGTCATCCGGCCTGGCTCAGCACCATGCGCCGCCGCGCCTGCTTCACCGGGATGGCGGCATAGGCGTCCTTCACCGCCTCGGTGATCGTCACCCCGGCCAGATGCGGCGCCAGCCACCGCCCCCCCGCCTCCCACGCCCGGGCGCTCCGCAGCACCAGGCGAAGCCGGACCGGCGGCAGGTACAGGGCAGTGTCCCGGTTCTCGATCCGGAACAGGTTGCCCGTCAGCAGCCGGCCGATCTGGCTGGGCGAATACGGCTGGCCATGGCCGAACGGCGTGTTCTCGATGTGCGCCCACAGCCCCCGCCGGTTCGGCGCGACGACCAGCAGCCGGCCGTCGTCCTTCAGCACCCTCCAGACCTCGCGCAGCATCGCGCGCGCGTTGTCCGCCGCCTCCAGCGCATGCACGATCACGATCCGGTCGAAGCTGAGGTCCGGGAACGGCAGGGCGTCCTCTTCGGTGGTGCAGGTCAGGTTGCCGCTGATCGTCGGCCACCGGACGGCGCCCACCTGCGCAGGCGTCGCCACCACGCAGCGGGCGGCGCTGCCGGACCAGTTGCGAAGATACGGCGCGGCGAAGCCCACGCCCAGCACGGACATGCCATCGAGCTTCGGCCACGTCCGCTTCAGCCGCTCGCGCACCAGCGCGCACGCCACCGCGCCGCGCGGCGTGTCGTAGAACCGGGCAGCCATGTCCGAGTCCGCCGTCATGGCGCAAGTATAGCACGCCTGTCGGCTTGCGCTCAGCCGCCGCCTGGCACAGGCTCCGCGCCCGCGCCTCACCCCCGAATACCCGATGGAAACGCCGCCATGACCTTGTCTGCCAAGCTCGTCCCGATCCTGTCCGACAACTACGCCTGGTTGCTGACCGACAGCGCGACCGGCGCCACCGCCATCGTCGATCCGGCAGACGCGGCGGCCTGCTCGGCCGCGGTGGACGCGGCCGGCGGGCGGCTGGACATGATCCTGATCACCCACCACCACGACGACCACATCGCCGGGGTGGACGCGATGCGGGCGCGCTACAAGGTTCCCGTCGTGGGGGCCGCCGCCGATGCCCACCGCCTGCCGAAGCTGGACCAGGCGGTGCACGAGGCGGACATGGTGGCCCTGGGCGACAGCCGGCTGCGGGTGATCGACACGCCCGGCCACACGCGCGGGCACATCGCCTACTACGCGGCCGACGGCAACGTGCTGCTGTGCGCGGACACCCTGTTCAGCCTGGGCTGCGGCCGGCTGCTGGAAGGCACGGCGGCCGAGATGTTCGACAGCCTGCGCAAGCTGGCCGCACTGCCGGGCGACACGCTGGTCTGCTGCGGACACGAATACACGCAGTCCAACGCCCGCTTCGCGCTGCATGTCGACCCCGGCAACGTGGCGCTGCAGGCGCGCGCGGCAGAGGTTGACCGCCAGCGTGCCGCAGGCGCCGCGACAGTGCCGACCAGGCTTGCCGACGAGCTGGCCGAAAACCCGTTCCTGCGCGCGACCGACGTCGCAGCGCTCGCTGCCATCCGTACCCGGAAGGACCATTTTCGATGAAGCTGTTTTTCTCCCCGACCAGCCCCTATGCCCGCAAGGTGCTCGCCGTCGCGATCGCCAGCGGCCTCGATGCGCAGATCACGATCGTGCCGACCAACCCGCACGACTCGCCGGCCGACCTGTTGGCCGCCAACCCGCTGTCGAAGATCCCCTGCCTGATCACCGACGACGGCGTCGCGCTGTTCGACAGCCCGGTCATCTGCGAATACCTCGATCAGATCGCCGCCGGCACCCTGTTCCCGGCCGGGGCGGTGCGGTGGCGCGCGCTGCGCAACCAGGCGATCGGCGACGGCATCATGGATGCGGCGGTGCAGGGGCGCGGCGAGGCAGGCCGCCCGGTGGAAGAGGCGCGCACGGCAGTGATCGCCCGCTACAAGGCGGCGGTCACCCGGTCGCTCGACATGCTGGAATCGACCCTGCCGCCCGACCACCTGAGCATCGGCACGCTCTCGATCGCGTGCGCGCTGGGCTATCTGGACCTGCGCTTCGCCGCCGATGCCTGGCGGCACGGACGCCCGAAGCTGACCGCCTGGTATGCGAAGATGGCCGAACGACCGGAGATGATGAAGACGGAGCCGCCAAAGGCGTAAATCCGATCGCCCCCCGGGAGAGCCCACAGCCCTCCCGGGTCCGGCGCATCAGTACATGTGCTGCCCGCCGTTGATCGACAGGGTGGAGCCGGTGATGAAGTCCGCCTCGTCCCCGGTCAGGAACACCACGCCGCGGGCGATGTCGTCGGCCGTGCCCAGCCGGCCCCGCGGGATGCGGGCCACGATCTTGGTCAGCACGTCCGGCGGCACGGCCCGCACCATCTCGGTGTCGACATACCCGGGTGCTATCGCGTTGACGGTGATGCCGAAGCGCGCGCCCTCCTGCGCCAGGGCCTTCGTGAAGCCGTGGATGCCCGACTTGGCGGCGGCGTAGTTCACCTGGCCATACTGCCCGGCCTGGCCGTTGATGCTGCCGATGTTCACCACCCGGCCGAACTTGGCCCCGCGCATGCCGTCGAACGTCAGCTTGCACAGGTTGAAGCAGCTGCCCAGGTTGGTGTCGATCACCGCGTCCCACATGTCGCGCGACATCTTGTTCATCGTGCCGTCGCGGGTGATGCCGGCGTTGTTGACCAAAATCTCGATGGGGCCATGCGCCTCGGCGATATGCTTGACCGCCGCCTCGCACGCCGCGAAGTCGCCGGCGTCGAACTTCATCGCGGGGATCCCCGTCGCCTTCGTGAACGCCGCCGCCGCCGTGTCGTTCCCGGCATAGCTCGCGATCACCGTGCGTCCGGCCGCCTTCAGCGCGATGCTGATCGCCTCGCCGATACCGCGGGTCCCGCCCGTTACCAATGCCACGCGTGCCATGATGTCCTCCCTGGCTTATGGGCAGCATTCTTCCGCGTTTCTTGACCGGATGCCAGCGTGGTTTTCACCGGAGACGTCCCCGGGTCAGGCGCCCGGGGACGACGCGGCCGAACCGGCTACCGCTCCACGCACAAGGCGACGCCCATGCCGCCGCCGATGCACAGCGTCGCCAGGCCTTTATGGGCGTCGCGCCTGGCCATCTCGTGCAGCAGCGTCACCAGCACGCGGGCGCCGGAGGCCCCGATCGGGTGGCCGATGGCGATCGCGCCGCCGTTCACGTTGACCTTCGCCGTGTCCCAGCCGAGGTCCTTGTTGACGGCGCAGGCCTGCGCGGCGAAGGCCTCGTTGGCCTCGATCAGGTCGAGGTCCTCGGGCTTCCAGCCCGCCCGCTCCAGCGCCTTGCGGGCCGAGGGGATGGGGCCGGTGCCCATGATCGCGGGATCGACGCCCACAGTGGCGAAGCTGGCGATGCGGGCCAACGGCTTGAGCCCGCGGCGCTTGGCCTCCGCAGCCGACATCACGACCAGCGCGGCCGCGCCGTCGTTCAGGCCGCTGGCGTTGCCGGCCGTGACCGTGCCGTCCTTGCTGAACGCCGGGCGCAGCTTGGCCATCGTCTCGATGCTCGAATCGTGCCGGATGTACTCGTCGTCCGAAACGACGGTGTCGCCCTTGCGGCCCTTGATCGTGACCGGCACGATCTCGTCCTTGAACTTCCCGGCCTTCTGCGCGGCGCTGGCCTTGTGCTGGCTGGCGACGGCGAACTCGTCCTGCTGCGCGCGGGTGATCTGGAACTTGGTGGCGACGTTCTCGGCCGTCGTGCCCATGTGGTAGCCGTGGAACGCGTCCCACAGCCCGTCCTTGATCATGGTGTCGATCAGCCCCAGGTCGCCCATCTTCTGCCCGGCCCGCAGGTATGCCGCATGCGTCGACTGGCTCATGCTCTCCTGCCCGCCGGCCACCACGATCGCGCTCTCGCCGGACCGCACCTGCTGGGCCGCCAGCGCCACGGTGCGAAGCCCGCTGCCGCACACCTGGTTGATGCCGAACGCCGTCTTGTCGTCCGGGATGCCGGCCAGGCGGGCGGCCTGCCGGGCCGGGTTCTGGCCCTGGGCTGCGGTCAGCACCTGGCCCAGGATCACCTCGTCCACGTCCGACGCCTGGATCCCGGCGCGCTGGATGGCCGCCTGGATGGCGGCGGCGCCCAGCACGTGCGCGGGCACGCTGCCGAATGCGCCGTTGAAGCTGCCGACCGGCGTGCGCGCCGCCGCGACGATGACAACGTCTTCCATGCTGAAGCCTCCCATGATTTGCGCCAGGATAGGCGGTCAAAGGCTCCGCAGCCAGCCCAGCAGCGGACCCCACAGCGCCGCCTCGGCGCGCGGCCCGGCAGCCATGCCGATATGACCGGAGGCCGGCCGGTGCACCACTGCGCCGGAGATCATCCCGGCCAAGGCCAGCGCGCTGGCCGGCGGCACGATGCGGTCCCGCCCGGGCACGGCGACGAAGCAGGGCATGTCCAGGGTTTCGGGGCGGATCTCCTGCCCGGCGACGCGCCACTCGCCGCGGGCGGGCGTGTTGGCGCCATACCAGCCGCCGATCGTCTCCCGCGCCACCGGGGCAGCCAGCGGCACGCCGTCATTGAGCCAGTCTTCCAGCGCCACGAACCGGGCCGCCGCCGGGCTGGCCTGGTCGAGCGTGCCGAAATGCCGGAACTTCCTGGCGATGCCGCCGGGTTCGAGCCCGGCGAACATCGTCTGCAGCGCATCGATCGGCAGCGCCCCCGTCGCTTGCAGCATGGGCTCGAACAATGGCAACGCGGCGCCCAGCGCGATGGCGGCCGGAGCGTCCGCCGCGTGGAAATCCCACGGTGTGGCCAGCAGCGCCAGGGCCCGCACGCGGTCCGGGCGGCGCAGCGCCGCGGCCAGGGTCAGCAGGCCGCCCATGCAGTAGCCGGCCAGCACGACCGGGCCGGGCAGCGCAACCAGGAACCGCTCGAGCCGCCCCGCGATGTGGTCGGTCAGCGTGAACGTGCGCTCGGCCGCGCCGGGCCAGCCCCAGTCGAGCAGCAGCGGCCGCACGCCGCCCTGGGCCGCCAGCCACCGCAGCATGGACTGCCCGGGCATCAGGTCGAGGATGTAGGCCCGGTTGACAAGGCTGGGGACGAACAGGACCGGCAGGTCGGAGGTAGGCCCCGCGCCGTGATCGACCACCCGCGCCGCGCCTTCGGCCAGCAGAACGGGCAGGTCCGGCATGCGGCGCTGCCATGGGTGGCGGCGATAGGCGGCGACGCCGCGGATCAGCGCCGCGTCAGGGGTGGCCCAGCCGCCGTTCCAGCTCGGCGACCCGGTCGAGCAGCTCGCGGATGATGTCGTCCCGGGCGTCAGGGTTCCGGTCATCGGCGTCCCGGCCGGCGGGCCGGCGGGCGGCCACAGGTGCATCAGCAACGGGCGTGGGCCGCGGCGGCGGAACGGGCCCGGCGGCTCTGACCGGTCGGTCAAGGACCGGCGCCATGACGCGTATCGACTCGCGCGCCCGGGCGGCCCAGGCGTCGATGAAGCGCAGGGTGTTGTCCTGCGACTCCCGGTCGAGGACCAGACCGGCCAGTTCGCTCTGCCAGATCGTCACCCAATCCTCGAACAGCTCCGAAAAACCGGGTGTCGGCCCGGTTGGGTCGCGGTCATGTTGCGTTTCCGCCATCGCCCCTTGTGCTTCTTATCGCTCATGCTGCAAGTGCGTGATACACTCACCAGCACGAAGCGCCAGAGGAAAGCATGGCTGATAGCCCCTCCACCCAGATCGACACCGCCCTCGCGAAGCCGCCGGTCGTGGTCAAGAAGTATGCGAACCGCCGCCTGTACAACACCGAGACTTCCAGCTACATCACCCTCGACAACCTGGCCGACATGGTCCGTGCCGGGCGGGACTTCGTGGTGTACGACGCGAAATCGGGCGACGACATCACCCGCGGCGTGCTGACCCAGATCATCGTCGAGGAGGAAAGCAAAGGCAGCTCCATGCTGCCGACGAAGTTCCTGCGGCATCTGATCGGCTTCTACGGCGACAGCCTGCAGGGCGTCGTGCCGCGCTACCTGGAACAGGCGATGTCGAACTTCGCCGAGCAGCAGAAGCAGATGCGCCAGGTGATGACGCAGACGTTCACCCCGTTCCTGCCGGTGGGCGTAGAAGAGATGGGCCGCCAGAACATCGCGATGATCGAGCGGGCGATGGCCATGTTCAACCCGTTCCATCGCCCCGGCGATGCCGCCCCCCGCGTCACCGACCAGCAGCATGCGCCGTCGGCCGCGCTCCCTGGCCCGGACGCCCACGTCGCGGCCCTGACGCATGAGCTGGAAAGCCTTCGCGCCCAACTGGCCATCGCGCGAGCCGAGGCTGTGATCGGCCATGCGCCTTCGGCGATCCCGCCGTCAGTGGCCGCGACAGTGGCGCCCGAGCCGCCGCCGGCCGCGCTGTCCGTCGCCCGGAAAGTCCGGACGGAGCGCAAACCCAGCTGAGCCTGGGCCGTGCCAGACACAACGGTGTGAAGGCGATCGTTGGCTGTACCGACTCCGTTGCCGCTGCGTTGTGTCGTGCGAGGACACTCGTCGGGAGTTCGGTTTGCAGCATACAGCCAGGGATATGGCCGATCGGGCGCCGCCGCCGTCCGATGAGGCGGCAGCGCACCGCCGCGCCGAGGCCATGGACAGCCATGTCGGCGCCCGCATCCGCGAGCGGCGCGGCATGCTCGGGATGTCGCAGCAGCAGCTGGCGCACGTCATCGGGGTGACATACCAGCAGGCCCACAAGTACGAGCGCGGCCTGAACCGCATTTCGGCCGGCCGCCTGCACGCCATCGCCACGGCTCTCGGCGTGCCGGTGACCTATTTGTTCGATGGCGCGGCAGACCCGGCAACTCCGGTCGAGATCACGCCGCGTCAGCGCATGGGCCTCGAACTGGCGCGCAACTTCGCCGCCATCGACAACGCCAGCCATCAGGAGGCATTGAGCCAACTTGCCCGGGCGCTGGCCCCACGGCCGGGCCCGGTCAGGGCTTCAAAACGAGGCGCAGCAGATAGCTGACGGCCCCCACGCTCGCGACGCCCCCCGCCCAAAGCGCCGCGAACCACAGCAGCCGCCGGCTAATGATACCCGACCCCCGGCTTCACCTTGCCGCGGAACACCCAGTAGGCGTAGGCGGTGTAGGCCAGGATGACGGGCACCAGGACGGCAGCGCCCACCAGCAGGAACGCCTGGCTGGAATGCGGCGCCGCCGCATCGTAGATCGACACGCTCGGCGGGATCATCATCGGCGCGATGCTGATGCCCAGCCCCGCAAAGCACAGCGTGAACCACCCGAGCGCGCACAGGAACGGCGTCAGGTGGTCGCCCCGCGCCAGGCCACGCCAGAACAGCACGGCAAGCCCGGCCACCAGGACCGGCACCGGGCTGGTCATGGCGATCCCCGGCCAGCCGAACCAGCGCGCCATGAAGCTGGGGTTCAGGAACGGCGTCCACAGGCTGACGGCCCCGATCATCGCCAGCGTCGCCGCCCCCAGCACGCTGGCCAGCCGGCGGGCGCGGTCGTGCAGGCCGCCTTCCGTGCGCCACACCAGCCAGGTGGCGCCCAGCAGCGCATAGCCGATCGCCACCGCCACGCCGCACAGCACGGTGAACGGCGTCAGCCAGTCCCACCAGCCGCCGGCATAGGCGCGGCCCACGACCTTCACGCCCTGCAACAGGCCGCCCAGCGCCATGCCCTGGCACAGGGCGGCCACCAGCGAGCCGCCGAAGAACGCGAAATCCCACATGCGGCGCCCGGTCCCGGTCTCGGCCCGGAAACGGAACTCGAAGGCGACGCCGCGGAACACCAGGGCCAGCAGCATGGCGATGATCAGCGGATACAGCGCCGGCATGATGATGGCGTAGGCCAGCGGGAACACGGCGAACAGCCCGCCGCCTCCCAGGATCAGCCACGTCTCGTTGCCGTCCCACACCGGCGCGATGGTGTTGACGATCGTGTCCCGGTCCTCGGGCGCCGGTTCCACGGCGAACAGGATGCCGCAGCCGAGGTCGAACCCGTCCATGACGACGTAGGCCAGCACCGCGAAGGCGATCAGCGCGGCCCAGATCGGCGTCAGGTCGATCCCGTCGAGCATATCCCTACCTCGCCCCGGCCGCGTGCGCGCCGTCGCCCTGCAGCGCCTGCGGCACGCCCGGCGTGATGCCGGCGGAGCGGAGCGGCGCGCCGGGGTCAGGGTCGGTCTCGCCCAGCACGGGCGGCCTGGCCATCATCCGCAGCAGGATCAGGAAGCCCGCGGCATAGACCAGCAGATAGACCACCGCGAACATCGCCAGCGACGTGGCGATGCCGGGCAGGCCGATCGGCGAGACGCTGTCGGCCGTCCGCAGCAGGCCATAGACGGTGTAGGGCTGCCGCCCGACCTCGGTCGTGACCCAGCCGGACACCAGGGCGATGAAGCCGGCCGGCCCCATCAGCAGCACGGCGCGCTGCAGCCAGACAGACTCGTACAGCCGCCCGCCGCGGCGCATCGCCAGCGACACGAAGCCCACCAGCGCCATCAGCATGCCCAACCCCACCATGATGCGGAACGACCAGAACACGATGAGGGCGGGCGGGCGGTCGGCCGGCGGGAAGGACTTGAGGCCGGGCACCTCGCCGTCCCAGGAGTGGGTCAGGATCATCGACGACAGCCCGGGGATCTCGATTGCGTAGTCAGTGCGTTCCGTCGCCATGTTGGGGACGCCGAACAGGATCAGCGGCGCGTGGCGCTGCGCCGTCCAGTTGCCTTCCATGGCGGCGATCTTGGCAGGCTGATGCTCCAGCGTGTTGATGCCGTGGAAGTCGCCCATGACGATCTGCGCCGGGGCGACGAAGGTCGCCATCCACAGCGCCATCGAGAACATCAGCTTCGCCCCCGGGTTGCGGGCGCTGCCGGTGCGCCGCTCGGTCAGCAGATGCCACGCCCCGGTGGCGCCGACGACGAACGCGACGGACAGGTAGCTGGCCAGCACCATGTGCGGCAGCCGGACATGGAATGACGGGTTGAACACGATCGCCCACCAGTCCTCTGGCATGAACCGGCCGTCCGGCGAGATCGAATAGCCGGCCGGCGTCTGCATCCAGGAGTTGACCGACAGGATCCAGAACGCCGACAGCAGCGTGCCGCCCGCCACCATGCACGTCGCCAGGAAATGCAGGCCGCGCCCGACCTTCTGCATGCCGAACAGCATCACGCCGAGGAACCCGGCCTCCAGGAAGAAGGCCGTCAGCACCTCGTAGCCCATCAGCGGCCCCAGCACCGGTCCGGCCTTGTCGGAGAACACGCTCCAGTTGGTGCCGAACTGGTAGGACATCACCAGGCCCGAGACGACGCCCATGGCGAAGCTGACGGCGAAGATCTTGAGCCAGTAGCGGAACACGTCCAGGAACAACTGGCGCCCGGTGGCGAGCCAAAGCGCCTCCAGCACCATCAGGTAGCTGGCGAGGCCAATGGTGAAGGCGGGCAGCACGATGTGGAAGGTGATGGTGAACGCGAACTGCGCGCGGGCCAGAAACAGGGCGTCGATTTCCGGCATCATGGTCTCCGTTGCCCTGCACCATCCGCCGTGCAACGCGGGCCGGTCAAGGCCGGTTCCAGTCCAGCGGCGGCAGCCTGGCGAGCGGGAATCGCGCCACCGTCAGGACATGATCCGTAAGGTCGACCGGCAGGGTCAGCGGCCCTCCCTTCGCAGCCAGGCTGAGCAGGCCCAGAACCGCCCGAACCGCCGAGGCCGGGCCGGGCGCCAGCACGCCCGCGCCGACGGCGGCATCGACCAGCTCCGCCGCCCCGGCCACCTGCACCCGCGCCTGCGCCACGGGCTGCAACGCCGGGTCAAGCCATATCCGGGCGCTGCCGGTCGCATGCAGCGGGCCCCAGAGCAGATCGAGTTCCGGGACGGCAGCCTCCCCCCCTGCGGACCGCCAGGCGGAGGCGGCAGCGGCGGCCGATGCGCCGAAGGGGACGGGATGATTGAGCGTCAGCCGCGCCGAAAGCGTCATCCCGCCATCGAACGGGCGTGGCAGCGGCGGGCTCTGACGCACGGAAGATGCCGTCACCTGGGCATCGAGCGGCGTGAGGGTGGCGGCCAGGCGTCCGGCCCGAAGGCCTGGCGCATCCAGGTCCAGCACTTCCAGCGTGGTCGGCATGTCCTGGGCGAAGGGGACTCGGAGCGTCGTCTGCCTCGCCATGACGG